>JAPLLG010000011.1:7500-127186 GCA_026387665.1 Nitrospirota bacterium | reverse complement strand
TGGTCATGCCGGGCGATAATGTGAGTGTGACGGGTGAGCTGATCAGCCCGATCGCGATGGATCAAGGGTTGCGGTTCGCGGTGCGCGAGGGCGGCAAGACCGTGGGCTCCGGCGTTGTCACCGAAATTCTGGCGTAAACATTGGCCGGATGAATAGAGGAATGAATGGTTAAGGTTGAACAAAGAATTAGAATTCGGCTGCGCGGGTTTGACTACCGGGTTTTAGACCAGTCGGTGGCTGAAATCGTGGAGACGGTCCGTCGGAGCGGGGCAAAGGTCGTGGGTCCCATCCCTCTGCCGACGCGGATCGAGAAGTTTACCGTGCAGAGTGCGACGCATGCAGACAAGAAGGCGCGCGAACAGTTTGAAATCAGAACGCACAAGCGTTTGATGGACATCATGGACGCGACTCCTGAAACTATGGATTCCCTGATGAAGTTGAACTTGGCCGCCGGCGTGGATGTCGAGATTAAGCTTTAAGGGTCAGATGACTGGCAAGGAACGTCACACATGACGAACGGGTTGTTGGGTAAAAAACTGGGGATGACCCAGATATTTGACGAGACGCGGTTTACGCCCGTCACGGTGATCGAGGCGGGCCCGTGCCGCGTGGTCACGATTAAGACAAAAGAGCGCGATGGATATGAGTCTGTCCAGTTGTCTTTTGGCGAAGTGAAAGAGCGTAAACTGTCGAAGGCCGAGCTGGGACACTTGAAGAAGACGGAGGCTCCGGCCACCCGTGTTCTCAGAGAGTTTGAGAAGGTCGGCGATATGGAGGTCGGGCAGTCTATCAGGGTCGATATCTTTAAAAAGGGCGACTGGGTAGATGTCGTTGGGATTTCCAAGGGGAAGGGATTTCAGGGCGTGGTGAAGCGGCATCATTATGCCGGCGGTCCTGAGTCTCACGGGTCCATGTTCCATCGTCATCCCGGTTCGATGGGGGCCAGTTCCTATCCTTCGCGTGTCTGGAAAGGGAAGACCTTGCCTGGGCACATGGGGGCGAAGCGGATTACGGTTCAGAGATTGAAAGTCATTGAATCCAGGCCTGATGAGAACCTGCTGTTTGTTCGTGGAGCGATCCCCGGCGCGGCAAATGGACTGATCATGGTGAGAAAGTCGAAGAAGGGGTAGGGCATGCCCACGGTTGATATCGTTGATTTGAAGAAGCAAAAAGTCGGTTCAGTCGATCTTCCCGATGAAGTGTTCGGCTGCAAGCTGCACACGTCCTTGGTGCACGAGGCGGTGGTGATGCAGCGTGCCTGTGAGCGTCAGGGCACGGCATCCACATTGCGCCGCGGAGAAGTGGCTGGGTCAGGAAAGAAGCCTTGGAAGCAAAAGCATACGGGGCGCGCGCGAGCCGGATCGATCCGCTCTCCTGTATGGCGCCATGGCGGGTCGGTGTTCGGACCGAAGCCGCGTGATTATTCCTACAGCATGCCCAAGAAGAAGTATCGCGCTGCGCTGCAGAGCGCGCTCTCGGCCAAGCTGGCTGATGGACAGATTGTGGTGGTGTCGAATCTGTCGTTGGCGGAACCGAAGACGAAATTGTTGGCCAAGGCGTTGGAGAATTTCGGCGCCGGTGCCTATGCCTTGATCGTGGCTGGCGCAGGCCATGCAGGATTGGCTCAGGCGGCTGGCAATTTGCCGAATGTTTGTGTGGTGGGCCCTGAAGGATTGAATGTCTATGACATTGTCCGGGCGGAACTAATTATGATTTCTGAGCGCGAGTTGACGCGGCTGAAGGAGGTCTGGGCATGAAGGCTGGTCTCCATAGCATTCTGTTGCAGCCGTTGTTGACGGAAAAGATCACGGCCATGCGGGAAGCCAATAATACGGTGGCTTTCCTCGTGCATCCGGATGCGAATCGTGTCCAGGTTAAGCAAGCGGTCGAGACGTTGTTGAAGGTGAAGGTCGAGCGCGTGAACGTGATGAACGTCCGCGGCAAGGTGAAGCGCCTGGGGCGTTTCTCCGGCAAGCGATCTGATTGGAAGAAGGCCTTCGTCAAACTCAAGGCCGGCGAAAAATTGGAGCTCTACGAGAGCGCATAGTAGGACATTGCGCCGGGCTGAGCCTGGTGTGCTGGAAGGACGACTGTAGCATGGGAATAAAAGTATATAAGCCAAGAACTCCGGGCCGTCGCGGGATGACCGCGGTGACGACCGAAGAGCTCTCGAAGAAGAGGCCTGAGAAGTCGCTGACGTCAGTCAATCGCAGCACTGGCGCCAGGAACAACGATGGGCGGACGACGGTGCGTTTCCGTGGGGGCGGGCATAAGCGCCTCTATCGGAAGATTGATTTTAAGCGGGATAAGTCTGGCATCCCTGGCTCCATCGCTGCGCTGGAGTACGATCCGAATCGTTCAGCTCGCATTGCCTTGGTGCACTACAAGGATGGCGAGAAGCGCTATATCCTGGCTCCTGTCGGGCTCAAGGTTGGCGATGTGGTGCAGGCTGGTCTGGGAACCGAGGTTCGTATTGGCAATGCATTGCCCTTGTCCAGTATGCCATTGGGAACCACGATCCATAATATCGAGTTGAAGCCCGGAAAGGGCGGCCAGTTGATTCGTAGCGCGGGCGGCTCGGCTCAGGTCATGGGACGTGATGGCGAGTACATCCAGGTGCGACTCAGGTCCGGTGAGATGCGCCGCATTCTTGCGACGTGCATGGCGACCGTCGGGCAAGTTGGCAATACGGACCATGAGAATGTTAATGTGGGAAAGGCGGGCCGGAATCGATGGCTGGGCCGACGCCCGCATGTGCGCGGTGTCGTGATGAATCCGGTCGACCACCCGCATGGCGGCGGCGAAGGAAAGTCTGGGCAGGGTAATCCCCATCCAGTCTCCCCATGGGGTCTTCCGACCAAGGGGTACAAGACCCGGAACAACAAGGCGACCGACAAGTTCATTATTTCCCGTCGCAAGTAGGAGTACGAGATGCCGAGGTCTGTAAGTAAGGGCGCATTCGTTGACGATCATCTGCTTGAAAAAGTAGATCGGATGAATCAGAACAAGGATCGCAAGATCATCAAGACCTGGTCGCGACGGTCCACCGTCATTCCAGATATGATCGGACATACGTTCGCGGTTCATAATGGGAAAAAGTTTATTCCGGTTTTCGTGACGGAAAACATGGTCGGGCACAAACTTGGGGAGTTCGCTCCGACCAGGTTCTTTAAGGGGCATGGGCACGCCAAGACGGAGAAGTCAGTCGCCCTCAAGTAAGCGACTGATCGCGGTCTCGGCAAACTCGATTGGATTGGAAGGTTATGGCTGAAGCACAAGCAGTTTTGCGTTTTGTACGTGTCTCTCCGAGGAAGGCGCGCCCTGTGATCGATTTGATCCGTGGGCAGCAGGTTCCAATGGCTTTGGCATTGCTCAGAAATACACCGCGTCAGGCGTGTAAAGTGGTGGAGAAGCTGTTGATGTCTGCCGTGGCTAATGCGGAGCAAAAAGAGATGGGCGACAGTGAGTCCATGGTCGTATCGAGGGCCTTTGTCGATTGTGGGCCGACGTTGAAGCGCTTTCGGGCTCGCTCGCAGGGGCGCGCGAATGCCATTCAGAAGCGTATGAGCCACATTACCGTCGTCGTGTCGACGGCAGAGGTCAAAGAGCAGAAGTAGGGGCGGCGACGGAGCCGATTCATTTCCTGGCTGAGTGAGGCATAAGAAGTTATGGGGCACAAGACACATCCGATCGGTTATCGACTAGGATATAACGTCAACTGGAGTTCCCGGTGGTACGCGAGCAAGGATTACGCGAAGCTCCTCCATCAGGACATCAGGATTCGCAAGATGGTCAAGCAGCGTCTGTTTCATGCTGGTGTGGCCAAGGTCGAAATCGAACGATCCGGTGACCAGACGCGCGTGATCATTTCCACCGCGCGTCCCGGCATCATCATCGGCCGCAAGGGGGCTGAAGTTGATAAGCTGAAGGCGGAGCTGGAGAAGGCCTATTCCGGTCAGGTGTACATTACGGTGAAGGAAATCAAGAAGCCTGAGCTGGATGCGCAATTGGTCTGCGAAAACGTCGCGACCCAGCTGGAGAAGCGTGTGGCATTCCGTCGGGCGATGAAGCGCAGCGTGCAGTCCGCGCTTCGTCTCGGCGCCCAGGGGATCAAGATCATGGTCGGCGGTCGTCTTGGCGGTGCGGAAATCGCGCGCTCCGAGTGGTACCGTGAAGGCCGCGTGCCGCTCCATACGCTCCGGGCGGACATTGATTACGGGTTTGCCGAAGCGCATACGACGATGGGACAGATTGGGGTCAAGACGTGGATCTACAAAGGCGAGGTCCTTCCGTTGCAGCCCCTGAAGAAAGAATCAGCATTTGAGCGCCGGCTCGGGTAACTGAAGGGGATATTGTGTTAGCACCAAAGAAAGTTAAGTTCCGCAAAATGATGAAGGGGCGTATGACCGGCAAGGCCTATCGTGGCGGCCAGATTACCCTTGGAGAGTTTGGATTGAAGGCGTTGGAGCCAGGCTGGATCACCAGCCGGCAGATCGAGGCGGCGCGCATTGCGATCACTCGCTGTGTGAAGCGCGGCGGCCAGGTCTGGACGAGAATCTTCCCTGATAAGCCGATTACCAAGAAGCCGGCTGAAACCCGCATGGGTAAAGGGAAGGGCAATCCGGAGTACTGGGTGGCCGTGGTCAAGCCAGGTCGTATTATGTACGAGATGGACGGTGTTACGCCGGAAGTCGCCAAAGAGGCGTTTCGATTGGCGTCGCATAAGTTGCCGATCGCCACGAAGTATGTCGTCCGCGGCGAGTTTTAACATCGATTGAATCGGGCGTAAGGGTAGGGAGCGAGCGCATCCATGGATCTGAAGGAATTACGGCAATTAACGGCACCTGAGCTTGCGGAGAAGTCGCAGCAGCTCACACAGGAACTCTTCAACCTTCGCTTCCAGATGGGGACCGGACGGCTGGAGAACCCCATGCAGTTGCGAAAGACGAAGCGGTCCATTGCACGGGTCAAGACGATCCAACGCGAGCTCGCGCAGGTCGAGCCAATTTCTAGCACGGCGAAGGGGGCCTGAGGATGGCTGAGTCAGTAAGCAAGCGGCGTGAGTGGGTTGGCCGTGTGGTCAGCAATAAAATGGACAAGACCGTCGTGGTCGAGATCGAGCGCTCGGTGATCCACCCGCTCTATCGAAAGGTGCTTCGACGGGTGACCAAGTTCAAAGCGCATGATGAAGAGAACGCCTGCAAGATTGGCGATCGTGTGCGCATGATCGAAACGCGGCCGATCAGCAAAGATAAGCATATGCGGGTGATTGAAGTTGTGGAAAAGGGACAGGGCTCGTAGGCGGAGATCGTTCGAACGGTAGAGGGAACCAGGGACTATGATTCAAAGTTATACATACATGGACGTGGCCGATAACTCTGGTGCCAAGCAGGCCATGTGTTTTCATGTCCTCGGGGGGACCAGACGCCGGTATGCGTCTCTCGGAGACATTGTCGTGGTGGCCGTGAAAGAGGCGATTCCCGCGGCGACAGTCAAGAAGGGCGACGTGAGTCGTGCCGTGGTCGTGCGGACGACCAAGGAAGTGCGCCGCGAAGATGGCTCCTACATCAAGTTTGATCGGAACGCATGCGTCCTAATCAATAAGGATGGGGATCCGGTTGGCACGCGCATCTTCGGGCCGATCGCGCGTGAGTTGCGGTGGAAGAAGTTTATGAAGATTATTTCTCTAGCTCCGGAAGTGCTTTAACGAGGGTGGAGACGGCGGGATGAATAAGCAGGCATTAGCAAAAAGTCGAATTCGTAAGGGCGATACGGTGGTCGTGATCTCCGGGCGTGATCGCGGCAAGTCCGGGAAAGTGCTCTCGGTTGACCCGGCAGTGGGTAAGGTTGTGGTTGAAAAGCTGAATATGATCAAGCGCCACACCAAGCCGAATCAGAAAGTCAAGCAAGGTGGCATTCTCGAACGGGAAGCGCCGCTTGCGATCTCCAATGTGATGTATCTGTGTCCCGTGACGCAGAAGCCAACCCGCCTGGGCGTGCGAACGCTCGATGATGGCCGGCGGGTCCGGTTCAGCAAAAAATCGAACGACTCAGTCGAGTAGGAGTGAGGACGCCAGATGGCGAAGGTTGAATCAGGAAAAGGTAGCAAGACGTCTGAGAAGCGACCGCCCAAGAAGAAAGAGGCGTCATCGGTTCCGCAGGCGAAGGACGAGGGCAGCGAAGAGTCTAAGTTTAACCCTCGGATGCGCGAGACGTATCTGCAGAAGGTTGTGCCCGCGCTCATGAAAGAGTTCGGTTACAAGAACGTCATGCAGGTGCCGAAGGTCGAGCGGATTGTGCTGAACGTGGGAATGGGTGAAGCCATTCAAAACGTGAAGCTGCTCGAGAGCGCGGCGAACGAGTTGGGCTTGATCACGGGCCAGAAGGCGCTGATCACGAAGGCGAAGAAAGCCATCGCGACGTTCAAGCTGCGCCAAGGGATGCCGATCGGCACTAAGGTGACGCTCCGGAGCCGGCGCATGTGGGAGTTTCTTGATCGTCTCGTGACGTTGTCCTTGCCGCGCATCAGAGACTTCCGTGGCGTGTCGCCGAAGTCCTTCGATGGACGGGGCAATTATACGCTGGGCCTTAAAGAACAGCTTATCTTCCCTGAGATTCAGTACGATGAGGTCGCGTCGATCCATGGGATGGACATCACGATCGTCACGACTGCCAAGACGAACGACGAGGGCAGGGCGCTGTTGAAGCATTTAGGGATGCCATTCCGGACGACGTAACGTCAAACGAAGGAGCTGTAGGTGTCGAGATTAGCGCTGAGAAATAAATCGTCCGTCAAGGCGAAATTCCCGGTTCGGGACTATCACCGGTGTGGGCTCTGTGGGCGCGTGCGAGGGTTCTTGCGCCGGTTTCGTATGTGTAGAATTTGTTTTCGGTTACTGAGCCTGAAGGGTGAGATCCCTGGGGTTCGGAAGTCGAGTTGGTAGATTATCCGCCTTCCGTGTCACTGGGCTGTCATACACGTCTGGTTACGCGAAGCGTGTTGGTGAAAGGGTTAGCATGGTTACAGATCCGATTAGCGATCTCTTGGTGAGAATACAAAATGCGCTGCGGCGACGTCACGATGTTGTGAGCATTCCGGCATCCCGTCTGAAGCGCGAGCTGCTTCGCATCCTCCAGAACGAAGGCTATATTCAGGGCGTCCAGGCGGACCTTGCGGATGGGCATCCCGTGCTGAAAGTGCAGTTGCGGTATGTGTCCGAAGGAAAGCCTGTGCTCACGGGTGCGCTACGGGTGAGCAAGCCGGGTCGTCGTGTGTATGTCGGGATTAAGGATATTCCGCGAGTCAAGAACGGCATTGGCGTGGCGATCTTGTCGACCTCCAAAGGGTTGATGACGGATCAGGAGTCGCGCCGAGCCGGGTTAGGCGGAGAAGTGCTGTGTTCGGTCTGGTAAGAGTCCAAGCGAACCAGATTGTTATTGTGTCAGCTTGCTAGAGGAACGAGGAATCGATGTCACGCATAGGAAAGAAACCAATCCAGATTCCAGCAGGAGTGGATGTCAAGGTCGCCGGCCCGATCGTTTCCGTGAAGGGCCCGCTCGGGAAGCTCGATTGGTCCTTGTCTCCCGGCCTTGGAGTCGCGATTGCTGATGGAGTGCTTGTGGTCAATCGGCTGACCGAGGACCGTCACGTTCGTGCATTGCACGGATTAACTCGCGCAGAGCTCAGCAACATCGTGCAGGGTGTGACCAAGGGCTATGAGCGTAACTTGGAGCTCACCGGGGTCGGCTACAAAGTCGCCCTGCAGGGACGGACGATGAGCTTTAACGTGGGCTATATCAATCCGGTCCTGTACCCGGTCCCCGTCGGGATCGACGTGAAGGTGGATAAGCAGACGCTGATCAATGTGAAGGGAACCGATAAGCGATTGGTGGGGCAGGTCGCCGCAAACTTGCGCGCGATCAAGCCGCCTGACGTCTATAAGCAAAAGGGCGTTCGCTATGTCGGGGAAGTGTTGCGTAAGAAGGCTGGAAAGACAGGGAAGTAAGGTGATCCATGAATAGTGCAGATAAAGCAGAACAGTTAACACGCCGGAAGCAGCGGGTGCGGAAGCGGGTCGTAGGAACGGCCGAGCGTCCACGTCTCAACGTGTTTCGCAGCAGCTCTCACATCTATGCCCAGATCATTGACGATCTCAAGGGGGCGACGCTGGCAGCGGCGTCCTCCCTGGACAAGTCTCTGCGCACATCGGTGAAGTCCACGGGCAGCATCGAAGGTGCAAAGGCAGTTGGAAAATTATTGGCCGAGCGGGCCAAGGCCGCGAAGGTTCAGACCGTGGTGTTCGACCGTGGTGGTCGGATGTATCATGGGCGCGTGAAAGCGTTGGCCGAGGCATCGCGTGAAGGCGGTCTGCAGTTCTAGGTCGCACCTCGATTCCGTGACGGTAGTGGAGCGAGGGGAACAAAGAGGAGAGACGTTACGTGCGAGTTAATCCAGATGAATTAAGCCTGAAAGACAAAGTCGTCTTTATCAATCGCGTCGCGAAGGTCGTCAAGGGCGGAAAGCGGTTCAACTTCTGCGCGCTGGTTGTTGTCGGAGATGGACAGGGGTGGGTTGGCATCGGGAAAGGCAAGGCGGCTGAAGTGCCCGTCGCGATTGCGAAGGCGGTTGAGCAGGCGAAGAAGAACCTGGTCCATGTCGCCCTCACGTCTGGAACGATCGCGCACGAGGTTGACGGGCTGTTCGGCGCCGAGCATGTCCTCTTGAAGCCCGCGAAAAAGGGTACGGGTATTATTGCCGGTGGCGCTGTCCGTGCGGTCGTTGAGGTCGTGGGCGTGCATAACGTCATCGCCAAGACCCTGGGCCGTGGCAATCCATTCAATGTCGTGCGGGCGACGCTCAACGGCCTCTGTCAGCTCAGAAATGCCGAAGACGTGCTGAAGATGCGCCGGAGCGCAGTGGGCGACGCGCAGAACAGGGTGAGTGCCTAATGCCTACACCGAAGATTCCCAAGGTCACCAAAAAAGGGTTTGTGATTACGTTGCGGCGGAGCCCGATTGGGACGCCGCAAAAGCATCGCCTGGTGTTGAGTGGCCTCGGTTTGAGAAAGATTAGACAGACTGTTACTCGTCCCAATACTCCGCAAGTACGAGGGATGATTGACAAAGTTGGATATCTATTGGAAGTGCAGCCACAATGAACTTACATGAGCTCGGTCCTGCAAAAGGATCCAGAAAAAAGCGTAAGCGTATCGGCCGTGGACCTGGTTCAGGCCATGGTAAAACAGCGGGTAAGGGTCACAAGGGTCTGTTAGCCAGGTCCGGTGGTCGCAGCCGGCAGGCTGGTGGATTCGAGGGCGGCCAGATGTCGCTGATCCGTCGCGTGCCGAAGCATGGCTTTACGAACATATTCCGCAAGGAATACTCGATCGTCAACCTGAGCAGCTTGGGTGAGATGACGGTCTCTGGCACCATTACGCCGCAAGCGCTGGTCGATGCAGGCTTAGTCAAGCGCAAGACATTGCCGATCAAGATCCTCGGAAACGGAGATCTGACCAAGGCGATCGTGGTGCAGGCGCACAAATTCAGCAAGTCCGCAGAGGCAAAGATTCAAGCAGCTGGAGGGAGAGTCGAGGTCATCCCCGGTGTTTGAGAGGCTCCTGACCAGTTTTCAGAATATTTTCAAAATTCCTGAGCTGCGCACGCGCATCCTCTTCACCATGGGGATGCTGGTGGTGTATCGGATCGGGGCCCATATCCCTACGCCTGGAATCAACGGCGAGGCCCTCTCCGAGTTTCTCCAAAAGCAGGGCGGCGCGCTGCTCGGATTTTTAGATATTTTCTCGGGCGGATCACTCTCGCGGCTGACGATCTTAGCCTTGGGCATTATGCCCTACATCAGCGCGTCGATTATTCTTCAGCTTCTGACCGTGGTCGTTCCGCACCTCTCGAAGTTGGCCAAAGAGGGCGAGCGCGGCCGAAAAAAGATTATTCAATATACTCGGTTCGGGACGATCGGTATTGCGGTGATTCAGGGGTTCGGAATCGCCGTGGGTCTCGAACAGATGAATCAAGGCGCCTTCGTGATGAGCGCAGGGTGGGGCTTCCGTCTGATGACGGTCATCACCTTGACCGCCGGTACGGGCTTCTTGATGTGGCTGGGTGAGCAGATCACCGAGCGAGGTATCGGGAACGGAATTTCGTTGATTATTTTCGCGGGAATCGTCGCGCGCTTGCCCGCTGCCGTCGCCCAGACATTTGATTTGTACAAGGTCGGGCAGTTAAGCTTCGTCCTGCTGATGGCGCTTGCGCTCCTCATGGTCGTCGTCGTGGCGGCCATTGTCTTTCTGGAGAGCGGACGCAGGAAAGTGCCGGTGCAGTATGCGAAACGGGTCATTGGGCGACGTGTCTTCGGCGGGCAGAGTACCCATATCCCGTTGAAGATCAATACGGCTGGAGTGATTCCGCCGATTTTCGCGTCCTCGATTATTGCGTTCCCGGCGACGATCGCCGGTTTTTTTGAAACGCCGTGGGTGAAAGCCTTTGGTGCGCAGCTCGCGCCAGGCTCGCTGCTGTACACCTTGATGTATGTCGGCCTGATTCTGTTTTTCTGCTTTTTTTATACGGCCGTGGTCTTGAACCCGGTGGACATGGCCGACAACATGAAGAAGTACGGAGGATTTATCCCCGGGATTCGGCCTGGAGTCAGGACGTCCGACTATATTTACAAAGTGCTGACGCGCATTACGTTTGCCGGATCGATTTACCTCGCGATCGTTTGCGTGATCCCGGAGTTTTTGATCTATAAGCTGAATGTGCCATTCTATTTCGGCGGGACCTCGCTGCTGATCGTGATCGGGGTCGGTTTGGATACGGCTCAGCAGATTGAGTCGCATATGTTGATGCGGAATTACGAAGGATTTCTCGGCAAGGGCATGGCTCCCCTCCGTGGGCGGAACGGGTAGGAGGATCCATGCGCGTGGTATTTCTCGGCGCACCAGGCGTCGGCAAGGGCACCCAGGCTGAGCGGATTGCGGCGCAGTATCGGGTGGCGAAGATTTCAACCGGTGATCTTCTCCGCGAGGCGGTTCGTACGCGGACGCCGTTGGGACTCGAAGCGAAGAGCTACATGGATCAGGGGAAGCTGGTTCCTGATGCCGTGGTGATCGGGCTAGTGCGGGAGAAGTTAGCTGATCCCAGCTGCGCTGCCGGATTCGTTCTGGATGGATTTCCCAGGACCGTTCCGCAGGCGGAAGAGTTGGGGAAGGCGCTTGCGTCGAAAGCCATGGCCCTCGATCGGGTCGTGAACTTTCAGGTGTCACGGGAAGACGTGGTGCGGCGTTTGAGTGGGCGGAGGAGCTGCCCGAAGTGCCAAGCGACGTTCCATGTGGATTTTGCCAAGCCCAAGGCCGACGGGATTTGCGATCGTTGCGGCGAATCGCTCGTGCAGCGCAGCGACGACCAGCGCACGGCGATCGAGACGCGGTTGAAAGTGTACGACGAGCAAACGGCCCCGCTGGTGCGCTATTATGACGAGCGGCAGTTATTGTCGTCACTGGATGCGTCTGGCGCAGTGGATGTGGTCTTGCAGCATCTCTCCCAGGTGTTGGCGCCGTATCAGATGAGATGATCATTCTCAAGACGGTGGATGAGATTGCGGTGATGGCCCAGGCGTCACGGGTGGTCGCTGAGACGTTAGAAGTGCTGAAGAAAGCTGTTCAGCCCGGGATTACGACCGATGAGCTGGACCGTTTGGCGGAGCAAGAGATTCGGGCTCGTGGTGCGCGACCGGCCTTTAAGGGGTATCGCAGTTATCCCAAGACCCTGTGCGCATCGGTGAATGAGCAGGTCGTGCACGGAATTCCCTCCAAGCGAGTGCTGAAGGAGGGGGATATTATCGGGCTCGATCTTGGCGCGATCGTGGAGGGGTTTTACGGAGACTCGGCGGTCACGGTGGTGGTGGGGCAGGGGAGCGAACGCAATGCCCGCCTGGTTCGAGTGACCGAAGAGGCGATGTACCTCGGGATCAAGCAGGCGGTGGTGGGGCATCGGCTTTCAGATATTTCGCATGCGGTTCAGCAGCATGTGGAATCGGCTGGCTACTCGGTCGTGACAGAGTTCGTCGGTCACGGCATCGGTCGTCAGTTGCATGAAGAGCCGCAGGTGCCGAACTACGGGAAGCCTGGACAGGGCCCTCGGTTGCAGGCAGGGATGGTCCTGGCGATCGAACCGATGGTCAATGTGGGGAAGGCGGCCGTCAAGGTTCTTGAGGATCGGTGGACCGCCGTGACGGTCGACGGAAGTCTCTCGGCGCATTTTGAGCATACGATTGCGATTCAGCCGAGTGGGCCTCCGCGTATTTTGAGTCAGCTGTAAGTGATCGTGGGGTTGGGGCAGAAAGGATAGAGGTACGTGCCGAAAGAAGACGTCATTGAAATACAAGGCACGGTAAACGAAACGTTACCGAATGCGATGTTCCGAGTGTCGCTGGACAATGGCCATAAAATCCTTGCACACATTTCAGGAAAAATGCGCATGCATTTTATCCGTATTCTTCCTGGCGATAAGGTGACCGTTGAGCTCTCGCCGTACGATTTGACTCGCGGGCGCATCACCTATCGGTTTAAGTAGGAGCGCGAAACAGACATGAAAGTGAAATCATCCGTCAAGCCGATCTGTGCCAAATGTAAAGTGGTTCGCCGCAAGGGCGTGGTGCGAATTCTCTGTGAGAATCCACGTCACAAGCAGCGCCAAGGATAGAGGGCGGCCGGGGGTTATGTGGCCTCCGTGCTCGCCGAACGCGCGCGATGAAACGGCGCTCGTTCGATGCGCGCAATTGAGGCTCGCCAAGCCACGGCCTGTGAGAACGTAGAGGGAGAGGGTAGGAGGAACTATGGCTCGTATTTCTGGAGTGGACTTACCGAAGGACAAGCGGGCGGATATCGGCCTGACCTATGTCTATGGCATTGGGCGCGCAGCCGCACTCAAGATCCTGGGCAAGGCGGGGATCGATGGCGCCATTCGCGTCAAGGATTTAACCGAAGATCATATCGTCAAGATCAGAGAAATCATTCAGGAGAGCTATCAGGTCGAAGGCGACCTGAGAAAAACCTTCTCGATGAACATTAAGCGGTTGATTGATAGCGGCACCTACCGCGGTCTGCGCCATCGGAAAGGGTTGCCGGTTCGTGGCCAGCGGACCAAGACGAATGCGCGGACGAGAAAAGGCCGTCGCTCCGGGGTGGGAAGCAAACCGAAACCGCCTACACGTTAAACGTAGTGCGTGACCGTTACTTGAGTAGGGAGCCTGTATGAGCGTCAAAAAAGGGAAGAAAAAAGAGCGCCGGATCGTGCAAAGCGGGGTGGCCCATGTTCAGGCCTCCTTCAATAACACGATTGTCACCATCACCGACATGAGCGGCAACACGATCGTGTGGGCCAGCTCAGGGAACCAAGGGTTCAAGGGGTCGCGCAAGAGCACGCCCTTTGCGGCGCAGCGGGCGGGCGAGGCTGCCGCGCGCAAGGCGATGGAGAGCGGGATGCGCCAAGTGGATGTCTATGTGAATGGGCCGGGGTCCGGTCGTGAATCGGCGATTCGGTCTATCCAGGCCGCTGGCATGCGGATCAATATGATTCGTGATGTAACCCCGATTCCGCACAACGGATGCCGTCCTCCTAAGCGGCGGCGCGTCTAGGGGCGCACGTCGGAGCGTTGAATACACGAGAATTGTTGGGCGCACCCCTGTGGTGATGTCCGGTAACCGGAGGTAGAGCAGTGGCAAAGTATCGCGGTCCCGTCTGTCGGTTGTGTCGACGAGAGGGTGAAAAGTTATTTCTGAAAGGCTCGCGCTGTATGACGGCGAAGTGCGCCATCGAGCGGCGAAGCTATCCTCCTGGACAGCACGGACAAAAGCGCCCGAGAAACTCAGAATACAGCACTCAGCTCAGAGAGAAGCAGAAGCTGCGCAGAATCTACGGTTTGATGGAGTGCCAGTTCCGCGGCCTGTTCGAGCGCGCGGAAAGCCAATCCGGTATCACCGGCGAAGTGCTCTTGCGGTTGCTGGAATGCCGGTTGGACAATGTGGCCTACCGGTTAGGCTTTGGCGCCTCACGGAAAGAAGCCAGGCAGCTGGTGAGCCACGGGCATTTGACCATGAACGGCAGAAAGATTAATGTGCCGGGTGCACAGGTCAAAGCAGGCGATATCATCAGCATTCGTGAACGGAGCCGCAATTTGATCTCGATCCAGGCAGCCTTAGAGGCGGTGGATGGGCGAGGCATTCCTGAGTGGCTGGAGCTGGACAAGACGGCCTTCAAAGGTGTGGTCCGTGCCTTGCCGACGAAGGATCAGATTTCGTTGCCGGTGAATGAGCAGATGGTGGTGGAGTTGTATTCCAGGTAGTACGTGTGGATTTGGGCGCGGGGGTTGGTCTCTGTGGCGCGCGGGTGCCGTGCAGCGACTGTCTACTCGATGAGATGAAGGGGGAGTCATGATTAAAGCGATGAAGGACTTTCAGATCCCGATGCGGGTGGAAGTCGATAAGGATACCCAGACTCAAACGTTCGGCCGGTTTACGACGGAGGCCTATGAGCGTGGGTTCGGGACGACCGTCGGCAATGCCTTGCGACGTGTGTTGTTGTCGTCGCTGACCGGCGCAGCTGTGACCACCGTGAAGATCGAAGGGGTGCTGCACGAGTTCTCCACGATTCCGGGGATCACGGAGGATGTGACCTCTATTATTTTGAACGTCAAAGGGCTGCGACTCGCGGTCCATACCGATAAGCCGAAGACGCTCCGTCTGAAGAAGAAGGGCCCCGGCGAAGCCAAGGGGTCCGACATTATTCATGATGCAGACGTGACCATCCTGACGCCGAACCTCCATATCGCAACCTTGGACAAGGATTCTTTGTTCGATATGGAAATGACGGTGAAGCATGGGCGGGGCTATGTGCCCGCTGAGCGAAACAAGGAAGAGGGGCTGCCCATCGGTGTCATCGCCATAGATTCGGTGTTCTCACCGATCAAGCGCGTGAATTTCCATGTGGAAAATGCCCGTGTCGGACGGATGACCGACTATGATAAGTTGACCTTGGAAATCTGGACGGATGGCACTATCTCACCGCGGGATGCCTTGTCCACAGCCGCTGGCATTATGCGCGACCATGTGGATATCTTCATCAACGCCGACGAGCGAGTCGAGGGGCGCGCGGATCTGGGGAGCGATGAGGCGCAGCGTGAGGTCAATAAGCATCTGTTCCGCAGTGTGAATGAGTTGGAGTTATCAGTCCGCGCCGCGAATTGCTTGAAGAACGCGAACATCAAGACCATCGCCGACTTGGTGCAGAAGACCGAGGGCGAGATGTTGCGGACGAAGAATTTCGGCAAGAAGTCGCTGAACGAAATTAAAGAGATCCTGACGGAAATGGGCCTGGGGCTCGGCGTCAAGTTGGACGCGGTGCAATCCACGAGCGGTAATCCGAAGAGCGAGTAACGAAACAAGAGGCTACCCGTGCGTCACAGAAAAAATGGCAGACAGCTTGGACGAAAGACGAAGCACCGATGGGCCCTATTCCGGAGTCTTGTGACGTCCCTGCTCGAACATGAGCGGATCGAGACGACTGAGGCGAAGGCGAAGGAAATCCGTGGGTTCACGGATCGGATGATCACGCTCGGTAAAGAAGGGTCATTGCCGGCTCGGCGGCAGGCGCTTGCATTTATCCGGAGCAAGGACGTCGTTTCGAAACTATTCAGCGATGTTGCGGCCCGGTTCAAAGACCGTACCGGCGGCTATACGAGGACCGTCAAGACGCGCCGCCGCATTGGCGATGCGGCAAAGATGGTCGCGATCGAACTCGTGACTCGTCCTGATGCGGTGCCGGCGAAGAAATCAGTCTCTACAGAAGCAGTTCCTGCGAGTCCCACTGCCGACTAGGTCTCCTGTCGAGGAGATCTAGTCGCGCGTGCGACGTCGTCCTCTCGTTTCGACGATTCCATACAAGCCTTTTTTCTCTCTTGACCGAGTAGACTCTCCCGGATGTTCCGGGATGAGTTTACTTGGTTTTGGGCCCATGCTACTATCGTGCCAATCTCGTTTCTGCTACGTGAAAAAGGAATCACGCACATAGTGTGGCAACGCTTAGTCAGGCGCGGTTTGTTAGCGCTCAGTGTGGTGTTGGCCTGTTTCCTGGCTTATCTCCTCATGACTAATTCAACAGCCGTTCCTCCTCCAACTGCGACAGCGCCTGGTTCCATGGATAGTTCCGATGCCACGATTTCACAGTTTACCTTCACGCAAGCAAAGGGTGACGTGGTGCAATGGCAGGTGGAGGCGCACGAGGCTCGGCTCTTTGAGCAAGATAAAAAGACGATGCTGAAGGTCGTGGCGGTCACGTTGTTCGGTCGACAGGGGAAGGAATTGACGGTGACCGGCGATGACGGAGTCTTGAACACGGAGACCAAGGACTTTGTGCTGTCCAACAAATCGGAACCGCTGGTAGTGCATATTGAAAGTGGCTATGTGATTTACACAAACCATTTGGCGTGGACTGACAAGACACGAGAGATCCGCACGAAGGATCCGGTCCGTATCGTGGGGCATGGCTTAGAGGTGACGGGGCGCGGCTTGCTCGGGCATTTGGATACAGAGGAATTTGAAGTACTTGAGGATGTACATGTGGATTTGGCTCCTGCTTCTTAATTTGTGCCCGTTTGGTGTGGTCTCATTGAGCCAGTCGGCTGATGCGCCGCTGTCCAAAGGCGTGGCCGCGCCAGCGGCCAGTACGACCATTACCTCCAAGAAAATGACCGTGAAAAATCAGGATAACCAGGCCGTCTTCGAAGGGACGGTGGTGCTGATCCGTGGCGCGTTGATTGTCCATTCCGATCGGATGGTGGTCATGTTTCGCGGACAGGATGCGCCTGCCAGTGCTGACCAGAATGGGCGTGGGGCCGTCAAGGGCGCCGCGCCTTCGAAAGGACCTGATGCTATGCCGGCGGTGTCGAACCGTTCGATCAATCAAATCGTGGCGACCGGGCGCGTGAAGATCAAGAAAGAGTCCGGGAGCGCGACCTGTGAAAAGGCCATCTATTATCAGGATGGAGACAAGCTCGTGCTGACCGGTGACCCGGTGGCCTGGGACAAGGGCACGAGGGTCAGTGGCAAGCAAATCACGATGTTTCTCGCGGAAGACCGGAGTGTGGTGGAGGGAGACTCGCATGTGCGGCTTGAGTCTGAGGGGGAGGCGGCCAAGTGAGTGAGGCGGTGCAGGGGACTGTTGTGGCAACTGGCTCTCCGGTGAATATTGTCGAAGGTGCGGGTTTGTGCGCGACGGGGCTGGTGAAAAGCTTTCGTGCCCGCAAGGTCGTGAAAGGCGTCTCGATCGACGTCCGCGCCGGTGAAGTCGTGGGGTTGCTGGGCCCGAACGGGGCCGGGAAGACCACGATTTTCGACATGATTGTTGGTTTGTGCAAGCCAGACGAAGGGCAGATTTCGCTCGGCGACGAGGCGATCACGGATCTGCCGATGTACCGGCGTGCCCGCAAGGGTATCGGCTATCTTCCGCAAGAATCGTCGGTGTTTCGACGGTTGTCGGTGGAAGACAATATTCTGGCAATTCTTGAAACGCTGGACTACTCTCGGACAGAGCGGCGTGAACGGGCCGATGCCCTGCTCAAAGAGCTGGATCTCAGCCATATCAAAACGAGCATGGCCTATGCGCTGTCGGGCGGCGAACGTCGGCGATTGGAAATTACCAGGGCGCTCGCAACCAATCCGTCATTTATGTTGCTGGACGAGCCCTTTGCCGGGATCGACCCGATTGCCGTGGCGGATATCCAGCACATCATCATCCGCTTGAAGGAAAAGGGCATTGGCATTTTGATCACCGATCACAATGTCCAGGAAACGCTCTCCATCACGGATCGGGCGTATATCATCAACGAGGGGTTGATTCTCGAGGCCGGGTCTCCCGAATCGATCGTCAAGAGCGAGAGGGCTCGGGCCATTTATCTGGGGGATCGATTTAAGCTATGACGCGTGAAAGTATGTTCGCATGAAGCTCAGGCTCGATCTCAGGCTGAGCCAAAAGCTCATCATGACCCCGCAATTGCAGCAGGCGATCAAGCTGTTGCAATTGTCGCGGCTCGAGCTCCAGCAGAGCTTGACCCAGCATTTGATGGAAAATCCTCTCTTAGAGGAGCTTCCGACTGAGGCGGAGGACAGCGAGGCTGGCAGCGTCGAGGAAAAGGCTGAGGAAGAGGCGGCGTCCGCGAGCAGCGACTCGGCGGCGGCGGGGGAGTCGACTCTGGAAGAGCGTGACACGCCGGATGAGGCCTCGGCCGCTGGATGGGAAGAATATTTCGGGAGCGATCGCCGGATCGGCGGATCTGAGTCCTCCTCGTCCTCGCAGGACGAGTTTCCTTCCTATGAACAAACCATGGCAAAAGCGGCTTCCTTGGAGGACCATCTCCTCTGGCAGCTGTCGTTTTCCGGGTTGTCGGAACGTGAGAAGGCGATCGGGCGGTCGATCATCGGCAATCTTGACGATGACGGGTATCTGCGCATGTCTCTTGCGGAGATGGTCGCCGGGACCGATTTTACGGAAGTCGAAGCCGAATCGGTTCTCAAGGATGTGCAGAGTTTCGACCCGACCGGCGTGGCGGCCAGAGATCTTGCGGAATGTCTGCTTTTGCAAATCGGACATTTGGGGAAGAGCCCCATGGGATCACTAGGGGCCAGGCCTGGCGCCTTGAAGGGGTCGATCGTTGAAGCCATCGTGCAGCACCACCTCAAAGATCTTGAGAAGAAACAGTATGCGAGGATTGCCAAAGCCTTAGACGTTACGGTGGAAGAGGTGTTTCAGGCCACGAAGGTCATCGAAGTGCTTGAGCCCAAGCCGGGGCGGCCCTTTTCCAATACCCAGAATTATGTGATTGTGCCGGACGTGTTCGTCGTCAAAAACGAAGGCGAGTGGGTGGTGCTCCTGAACGATGACGGGCTCCCGCGCATGAGGATCAGCCCCTATTATAAGCAATTGATGGGGGCGGGCGAGAGCGGATCGGGAGAGACGAAAGCCTATCTGGATGAGAAATTGCGCGCCGCCCAATGGGTCATTCGCAGCATCGAACAGCGTAATAAGACGATCGTGAAGGTGGTGTCGAGCATCGTGAAGTTTCAGGAGCAATTCTTTGAAAAGGGCGTGCAACACCTCAAGCCGCTGGTCCTTAAGCAGGTGGCTGAGGATATCGGGATGCACGAATCGACCATCAGCCGCGTGACGGCGAACAAGTATATGTATTGTCCGCAGGGCATGCTGGAGCTGAAATTCTTTTTCAATGCGGGCCTGCAGCGAGCGGATCAGCCTTCCGACATGATGTCCTCTGTGACGGTTCGAGAGATGATCCGGATTATGGTGGCAGAGGAGGATCCTGCCCATCCCCTGAAAGATGAAGAGATTGCGGCGCGGTTGCTCACGAAGCAGGTGGTGATCGCGCGGCGGACGGTGGCCAAGTATCGGGCGGAAGAGCATATTCCATCGGCCACCCAACGGAAGCGGTTTTTTTAGGCCTGTCCCATTCATTCCGCGCGTTCCCGTCTGAGTTTGTCGTTCCCCTGCTGTAATGGTTGTCCGATGCGATGCGCATCGTCGAGGGTGAGTCGTACGGCCGATGGTTGTGAGCATGAAAGGATCAATGCCGATGAAGATTACAGGACGACATCTCGTGGTGACGCCGGCGCTCAAGGCGCATGTGGAGAAACGGTTTGAACGGCTGGCGCGGTATGACGTGAAGCTGAGCCATCTGGAAGTCATTTTGAGTGTGAGCAAGCTACAACATACGGCGGAGGTCGTCTGCACGGTGCAGGGACGCCGGATTCAGGCGAAAGCGACGACGCCGGAAATGTATGCAACGATCGATCAGCTGGTGACCAGGCTGGCCGCGCAGATCCGTAAGTACAAGGAGCGCCAGGCCGATCACAAGGCGCCGGTCAAGAAATTAGCGCGCAAGGCTGTGCGCCCCTCTGCGCCTCAGGAAGAGATCGAACCGGAGCTGGAGGTCGTTCGTCCCGCGAGAACGGTGTTGACGCTTGAAGAAGCGAAGCGCCGGCTGGATCCTCTGCCTGGTTCGTTGCTGGTGTTTACGCTGCGCGCATCGGGGAAGTTGCAGATCCTTCAGCGTATCGGTCGTGATCGCATGGTGCTGATCGATCCGTCGTAAAGGGTAGGTTCGCATGGCCGGACTCAAGCTAGTCGTGATCAGCGGTCTTTCCGGTTCAGGGAAGTCGCACGCCCTCAAATGTTTCGAGGATGTCGGATACTTCTGTATCGACAATTTGCCGCCGGCGCTGCTGCCGACGTTCGTCGAATTGTGTCATCAGCAGGGGGGCGAGATTAAGAATGTCGCGCTCGGCATCGATGTCCGTGAGCGCGTATTTTTTTCTGATCTCGTGGGAATCCTTGAGCAGGTCAAAGCCCTGGGCCATTCGGTCGAGTTGATGTTTTTCGAGGCGCGCGAAGAGGTGCTGGTTCGGCGTTTCTCGGAGTCCAGGCGGCCTCATCCGTTGCTGCCGCATCTCCCCATGCTGGAAGGGGTGCGCTTCGAGAAGGAACATCTTGCCGATCTGCGCCGCCACGCCGACCGCATTATTGATACCTCTGATTTGACGGTGCATGAACTGCGAGAGCTATTGGCCAAGCGGTTTGGGCAGGAGGGGACGCCTCGCCGGTTGACGATCTCGCTGGTCACGTTTGGCTTCAAATTCGGCGTGCCGGTCGATATCGACCTTCTGTTCGATGTCCGGTTTTTGCAGAATCCATTCTTCGTGCCAGACCTCAAGCCATTGACCGGGGAAGATCCCCGAGTACGGAGTTATGTGCTGACCGATCCTGACGCGGTCGCCTTTATCGGGCAACTTGAGGGCCTCTTTAAATTCCTCGTGCCCCTCTTCGAGCGAGAGCGCCGCAGCTACGTGAATGTCGGGATTGGTTGCACCGGCGGCCGCCATCGGTCGGTGGCGATTGCCGGACGGCTTCAAGAAAGCTTCGCGGTAATCGGCTATCAAACAACCGTCACCCATCGCGACATCAATAAGTAGTAACCCTCGTATCGCACCATCACGATTTCTCCGCCAAACGCTCTAGCGCAGCCTCTCCGTTTGTCTAATGCAGTAAAGTCCATTTTCTTGACAGGTGGGGCATCTGGACTATACTTGACCTGTGTATGAGAAGAATCCCCAATATGTAAGCTCTGTTCGCACGTTACGGGTAGAGGCTGCCTGCGGCAGGCGGTCCCTTACCCCTTCGCGTAATGCAGTGATGTGTTTTTCAGGGGCAGCCCTGGTCATGCAGAGGCACCAATGTTGAGTCCCTTTACGTCGTTCAAAGGTTTGGCCGAAACCGACCTCTTTTCGATGCTCACCCCGAAGCGTCAGCTTGTCGGGCTGGACATCGGGTCGAGCGGGATTAAGCTCGTGCAGTTGAAGGAAAGCCGAGGGCGGTACATCCTTCAGAAGTTTGGATTTAAACCGCTTGAGCCGGAAGTCATCGTGGATGGCACGGTGATGGACGAAGGGCGGGTGGTGTCGGCGATCAAGGAATTGTTTGAGGAGACGAACGTTAAGGTGAAACAAGTCGCGGTGTCGATCTCCGGCCATGCCGTCATCATCAAGAAAATCAGCCTTCCGCTGATGCCGGATGAGGAATTGGAAGGGCAGGTGAGGCTTGCCGCCGAGCAGTACATTCCCTTCGACATTAATGAGGTGAACATCGACTTCAGTGTGTTGCACGCTTCCGAGGCCGAGGGCGATGTCCCTGGCGAGATGTCGATCATTCTCGTGGCGGCGAAGAAGGACAAGATCAACGAGCTGACGGAGCTGGTCAAGGGGGCGGGCCTGTTTCCGCTCGTGATGGACGTGGATGCCTTCGCGATTGAAAACATGCATGCGATCAACTACCCCGTCTCGCAGGACGAGACCACGGCGCTCGTCAACATCGGGGCCAGCGTGATGAATGTCAATATTGTTCGAGGCGGCATCTCGTTGTTTACGCGCGATATTCCCATCGGAGGGAATCGCTATACGGAAGCCATTCAGCGCGAAACAGGCCTGTCGTATGAAGAGGCGGAGGAAGCCAAGAAAAACGAGCACGCGGCAGAGACGAGTCAGGTCGCGGTGGCGACGGTTATCGATAGTGTGAATGACGAGGTCGCATCGGAGATTGCGCGGACCATCGATTATTTCAAGACCACCACCTTGGATGCGGACGTGCAGCATGTGCTGTTGTGCGGCGGCGGCGCTCAGGTCAAGGGGCTCGTTTCGCAGCTGAGAGATCGCATGTCAGCGGTCGTCGAGGTGGCGAATCCGTTCGGAGAAATCGACATCTCGGGGAGCGAATTTGATCAGGAAGCCTTGGCTGCGTTGGCTCCGCTGGCTGCCGTGGGGGTTGGGTTAGCCCTGAGATCGGTAGGGGATCGATGATTCGTATTAACTTATTGCCAGGGCCGAAGGGGCATCGGGCGAAGCCCCAGTATGATGTCAGGGCCCAGGCGCTGCTGGGGGTGGGGTTGCTGCTCATCACGCTGGCAGGCTGCTGGTGGTATGCGGCATCGCTCGATGAGGAAATCGAAGCGCGGCAGACGGAAAAGCTCGACAAGGAGAAGCAGGTTGCGCAGTTGAAGGAACAAGTGAAGCGGGTATCCGACTTCGAAAGCCGGAAGAAAGTCCTGGAAGACAAAAATCGCATTATCGACCAGTTGGAAAAATCGCGCGTCGGTCCCGTGAAGGTGCTCGACCATGTCAGTCAGAGCCTGGAGCCGCTCAAAGTGTGGCTGGTGAGAATCGCGGTCACCGGGAGCGACATCGATCTTGAGGGGCGCGCGGCGACCAATGACGATGTGGTGGAGTTCGTGAACAACTTGCGCAAGACCGACTACTTTACCGATATCAACCTTCATGAAAGTCGCGCGGCGGTGGAAAGCCAACTGAATATCTATCAGTTCAAACTGGGCTTCCGCCTCAAAGGTTAAGAATGATGAATTTGCCTGTTATCAACCTTGATGTCTTGCGGTCCATCCCCTTGCTGCAGAAGATCGGACTGCTGCTGATGGTGCTCGGGGGGATCCTCGCGGGATTTTACTACTACGTGGCCGAGCCGAAATCTTCGGAGATCGCAGGGCTGCAAGGGACGATTGGCACGCTCGAGAGCGAGATCCAGCTGTTGACCATTAAAGTCAAACATCTTGACGAACTCGTTGCCGCCAATACGCAGCTGGAGATTGAGCTTGCGAAGAAGAAAGAACGGTTGCCGCCCGAAGAGGAGGCGGTCATGTTGCTCAAACAGGTATCGGACTTTGGGCTCCGCCTTGGTCTCGACATTAAGCTCTGGAAGCCGAGCGCCAAGAGCGAGGATCCTTCGAAGCTCTTCGTGCGCATGCCGGTGAACGTCGAGGTCTCCGGTGGCTACCATACCGCCGCCTTGTTTTTTGACCGGATCAATGCGTTGCCTCGGATTGTGACCGTGTCCGGCCTCAAGATGGGGTCCCCCAAGTTTGAGAAGGGCCGGATTGTCACGCAGACCGTATTCGACCTTGTTGCCTATGCGGCCCCCCAGGAGGCCAA
Source organism: Nitrospirota bacterium (assembly GCA_026387665.1). Lineage (NCBI taxonomy): Bacteria > Pseudomonadati > Nitrospirota > Nitrospirota bacterium. The sequence goes on along the minus strand of JAPLLG010000011.1, from coordinate 103,616 downwards.
GCTGGCGGTGGTGGATCCGGCGACGCCGGCGATTCCGCAGAAGAAATAGTGCGCAGAGTGTTCAGTAGCTGAGAGGCCATGAGCGATGAATGCTATTCGTAAACATCGGAGGTTGACCGTGAGGACGGCAACGGTAATTCTTATCGGATCGGTCTGTCTGCTTGATGCAGTCGGGCTTGTTTGCGCCGAGGGAGGGATGGGTGTTCGTGCCAGGCAGATGACCCCCCTGCGGCAGGATTCGTTGAAAATGCCCTCTCTCGCTGAGGTGTTGAGGCCGATGTCGGCTCCACCCGTTGCCGAGGCAGCCGTTGATGAGAAGCCGCAACCGGTTGCGCCGAATTTGAGCGTGGAGCCAGTGGGCACCCATTCGTATGATCCCTCTGGCCGGCGCGATCCGTTTGAGCCGGTTCTGCAACAGTTGAGTCTCGGGCCGATTGACCCCACATTGCCCCCGCTCCAACGGGTTGGGCTCACGGAGATGAACTTGATCGCGGTGGTCTGGGGTGCCTATGGCTATGCGGCGATGGTCCAGACGCCGGACGGGAATGGCTATACGGTGCGTCGAGGCACGCGTATCGGCCCCAATAATGGCGTCGTGAGTGATGTGACTGAAAAAGGCATTGTTGTGCAAGAACGGTTCACCGATGTGTATGGGAGCAAGCAGGAGCGGGAATACGTCAAGCTCCTTCATCCGAAAGAGAGTGCAGAATGACACCTAAGCTGACACAGACAACGATATTGGTTCGCCTCCTTTCGATGGCGGGAGCGCTCAGCCTCCCGATGGCTATGACTTCGACGGAGGCAGCTGATTTGCCTATTGCCGATTCAGGCCTCTCCTCACGAGTCGAGGAGGCGTTGGCGAAGACCCTGACTCGCATCGATGTGCAACGCGGGATTGACGATGTCCGTGTGGTCATCTCGGGGGATGGCACGCTGTCCCATCGGGTGAGGCGCTTGGATGAACGACGTCTGGTGATCGATCTTCCCCATGTGGTGTCCACCCTCAGCCAATCGATCATGCCGGTGAATCACCAGATGCTGCAGCGAGTGCGCATGGGATCTCACCCGGACAAAATGCGCGTGGTCTTGGATCTGATCGGTCAGGTCAGCTACTCGTTTGAACCGCAAGGGCCGGATCTCATTGTCACGCTTCGAGGCGATGCAGGGATCGATGCGCTTGCGGATGCGGAGTATTCCCGCAAGGTTGCGGCCGAAACGATCACGCTGGAGCGGCCGGTACGGAAACCGATTAAAGTGAGCGCGAGTCCTTTGGCAGCACAGCCTGCCGTGGCTGCGGTGCATCGGTCTTCGACGAAATTTTACGTGCGGCCGGTACAGCTGATTTCTGACACGGATTCCAGCGAGAAGAATACGCCGAAGGAAGATTTGGTCGTTGGAGAAACCCGGTATATCGGTCGGCGTATTTCGCTGGACTTTCAACAGGCCGAGATCGGCAATGTGCTGCGCCTGATTGCAGAGGTGAGCGGATTCAATATGGTGGTCGGCGAAGGGATCAAGAGCAAGGTCACGATGAAGCTTGTGAGCGTCCCCTGGGATCAGGCGCTCGACATGATCTTGAAGATGAACGGATTGGGCAAGATCCGGCAGGGCAATATCATCTGGATCGATTCGCTGGCGAACTTGGCGAAGCAGCAGAACGAAGAAGCGCAGGCGAAGGATGCGAAGGCTAAGGCGGAAGAGCTCGTGGATCGGGTCTTCTATGTGAGGAACCTGCAGGCGTCGGAACTCATGACGGCGCTGCGTCAGTATTTGAGCCCGCGAGGGCTCATGCAAGTCAGTCAGGGGTCGAATGCGTTGATTGTTCGGGATACGGAAAGTAAGATGAGCGTGATGAAGCAGCTGGTCGACGGGCTGGATCTGGAAGTGCCGCAAGTCCAGATCGAAGCCAGGATTGTCCAGGCAGATACGAACTATTCCCGTTCGCTCGGCGTGCAGTGGGGGATGCAGAATGTGAATCCGTTGGGAGCTCCCCAAGGCGTGGCGAATTTCAGGACTGGCACTGACGGAACATTCGGTCACCAAACGAGTAACTATCTGGTGAATCTTCCCGCGGCGGTCGCTGGGTTAGCGTCAACTCCTGGCGTTGGGTTTACATTTGGGAGGACTGACGGAGGTGGTGCGCTGTTGGATGTGCGGTTGTCGGCAGGCGAGATGCTCGGTCTGAGCAAAGTCATTGCTGCGCCAAAAGTGACAACGTTGGATAAGCGGGAGGCCAAAATCTCACAGGGAGAATCGATTCCCTTCCAGACGACCTCACTCCAGGGGACTCAGACCACCTTTGTGGATGCAAATCTGGAATTGAATGTGACCCCTCAGATTACCTCTCGTGACCCCAAAGAAGTCGGTAAACAGATCATGCTGAAAGTTCGCGCAACCAGAAACGCGGTGGGGTCCAGGAGCAATCCGGCAGGTCCGAGTATCGATCGCCGCGAAGCCAATACGCAGGTCATCATCCGCGATGGCGAGACCATGGTGATCGGCGGGGTCTTTATCGACACGCAAAGTAACAGCTCGGGCGGTATTCCCTATCTCTCACGCGTGCCTGTTCTGGGATGGCTCTTCAAAAACAAGACCGAGTCTGTGGCGAAGCAGGAGCTTCTCATTTTCTTGACGCCCAGTATCGTGAAGAGTTAGCAGCCGACCTTTGGCCCTGCACTGATGTCGGTGCGCAACAGTGACAGGGCTGCTTCCTCAGCGGCTCCATCCCCTAAGCGATCCCCCACAGGCTCCTGCCAGACCAAGGCAGAGGAATCTTCTAGTTTCTGCACCGTTGTGATACCATTCTGCCGATTTTAGCCTTCGCAATTCCTCATCACATCAGGCGAAGTGTGTCGTGAGCCCAGGCTCTCCTGTTCAAAAAGAATGGGGGAAGCAATCGGTTTATCGTGGGGTAGGAGGGATCGTCGTGTGAGCAGGGCTGCTGTGGCGGAACAGATTATACCGGTGACGTTGGGGGAGCGGAGTTACGACATTGTGCTCCATCCCGGGCTCCTTGCCACTGTGGGCGATCGGCTCCGCACCTTGACCACCTCTCCGAAGATCGGGGTGGTGACGGACCGGCATGTGGCCAGCCATTATCTTCAGGGCACCCTCCGCTCGCTTCGTAAGGCTGGCTACGATCCCACTCCGATTATCTTGCCGCCTGGAGAGCGCACCAAGACGCTCGGCACCATTGCCAAGGTTCTCGATGTCTTGGCCCAGCACAAGTTCGAACGTCAGTCCCTCTTACTAGCCCTCGGTGGCGGAGTTATTGGCGATATCACCGGCTTTGCCGCCGCGATCTATCAACGAGGCATCCCGTTTGTGCAGGTGCCGACCACGCTGGTCGCGCAAGTCGATTCCAGCGTCGGAGGCAAGACCGGTGTGGACCATCGATTGGGCAAGAACCTGATCGGGGCCTTTTATCAGCCTCGCGCCGTCCTGATCGATCCCCTCACGTTACGCACCCTGCCGCGCCGCGAATGGATCGCCGGTCTGGCTGAAGTAATCAAGTACGGCATTATCGCCGACGAAGAGTTTTTCGTCTTTTTGGAGCAGGAGATGCCAGCGCTCTTGAAGTTGGCGGACGAGCCAGTCAGCCATGTGATTAAGCGATCCTGTGAGATCAAGGCGGAGGTCGTTGCCGGGGACGAGCGGGAAGCGGATCGCCGCCGCATTCTCAACTACGGCCACACGATCGGCCATGCCTTGGAGTCTCTTGGAGGCTATCGCGGGTTGATCCATGGTGAAGCGGTGGGGATCGGCTTGGTGCAAGAAGCGGATCTGGCCTGTCATATGGGGCTCTGCACTCGTGAGGTGGTCGAGCGGATTAGAAGTCTGGTGCAGCGTGCCGGCTTGTCCGAACAGGTCTCCCGAACAGCCTTTGGCCCCATCTGGAAGGCGATGCAGCATGACAAGAAGGTGGTCGGGGGACAAGTCATCGGGGTTTGGCCTGTGCGCATTGGTGAGGTGACGATTCAGCCGATTGAGCAACAGATCTGCGCCGAATGGTTTCAGGTCACACATGGCCGCGGAAGAAAATCTTCGAGTGACAGCCGGCACGGCAAGGCTCCTGTCCGTCGCAAGGTTCGTGCGAAAAGGCAAGCCATATGACGACCAAACGCACACCCTCCGTGGCTCATCTCCAGCAGGCGTTGCGCGAAAAAACACGCGAAGTCGATGTGCTCCATCGGATCACGGAATCGATCAGCAACCAGCTGGATCTTGAAGCCGTCCTCCGGCATATCGTCGAAGTGGTCGTCGAAGTCACTAAGGCGGATGCCTGTCTTCTCTATCTCTTGTCGGATGGCCAGGACGAACTCATCCTGCGAGCCTCCAAGAATCCCCATCCGAAATTAATCGGCCGCATCACGATCGGGTTGGGCGAGGGCATCACCGGGTGGGTAGCCCAGGAACGGACCCGCGTTGTGATTCCGAGCAATGCGAGCGACGACCCGCGCTTCAAGTTTTTTCACAACCTTCCGGAAGACCGCCATCAAGCCTTTGTCTCCGTGCCGATCATGGCCAAGAAGGAAGTGGTTGGCGTGATCAATGTGCAGCACAAGCGTCCCAAGCGCTATCGGCCCGACGAGATCGCGCTGTTGTCCACTATTGCCAATCAGGTCGGTGGCGCGATTGAGAATGCGCGGCTCTACGATCAAATGAAACGCAAGGCCCTGCAGGTGGAAACCCTGTCGCTGGTGTCGGAAACGGTGGCCTCCAATCGTTTGATCGAAGATGTGCTGCAACTCCTGGTCACGATGACCGCGCAAATGATGAATTCCAAGATCTGCTCGATCATGTTGCTGGATCAGGTGAGTGGAGAGTTGCGGATCGAGGCGACGCAAAGCCTCAGCGAGCAATACCGCCGGAAGCCGAACCTCAAGGTCGGGCAGAGTATCAGCGGGCGCGCCGTGCAAGATCGCAGGCCGATCATTGTGGCCGACGTGACTAAAGAGCAGGACTATATGTTCCCGGATTTGGCCAAGAAGGAAGGGCTCTGTTCGATGGTCTCTGTCCCGATGATGGTGCGGGAAAAGGCTGTGGGGGTGATCAATAGCTATACGGCCGTGCCTCACGTGTTTACCAGCGAAGAGGTCAAGCTACTCCAGGCCATCGCGAATCAGGCGGCCATCGCCATCGAGCATACGACCCTGATCGAGAAGTCCTTCGAGATGCAGGAAGCGCTGGCGGTTCGGAAGCTCATGGAGCGGGCCAAGGGTTATCTCATGCGTGCGAAGAAGCTGACCGAAGAAGAGGCCTTCAAGCTCATTCAACGCCAAAGTATGGATCTTCGGAAATCGATGCGCGAGATCGCCGAGGCGATTCTCCTCGCGGGCGATATCGAAGAACGGGCCGATCGAGTCAGGCACTAAGGGGGCTATGCGTACGTTTCGTATCGCCATGGTGCAGATGAATCCGACGGTCGGAGATCTCGACGGAAACGTCCGCCGGATCACGGCCTGGCTGCGCGAGGCGAAGAAGGCAAAGGTCGACTTAGTCGCATTCCCCGAACTGGCGATCACCGGCTATCCGCCCGAAGACCTCTTGTTGAAGCCTCGTTTTATCGCGGACAATCGCCGCGCGCTTCAGGAAATCGTTCGGCACTGCCGGGGCCTTGCCGCGGTGGTGGGCTACGTCAGCCAGAGCGATGGCATCGATCCGAAGCCGGCCCGTTCGTCGGTGGTGCCGGCCGGTTCGCACGAACTCTACAATGCGGCGGCGTTCATCGCCGATCAAAAACTCATCACGACCTATTGCAAGTGGTATCTGCCGAACTACGGGGTGTTCGACGAGAGCCGCTATTTTCATCCAGGCCGGCGGTTGCCGCTCATCCGCCTGCGTGGCACGTTGATCGGGGTCAATATTTGCGAGGACGTCTGGGTGCCGGAAGGCCCGACGCGGTTTCAGGCAGCGGCTGGCGCCGAAGTCATCGTCAACATCAATGCCTCGCCCTTTCATCTGGGCAAGAGCCGGGTGCGCGAACAGATGTTGGCGACCCGCGCGAGGGAAAACGGGGTGGTGTTGACCTACACCAACGTGGTCGGCGGGCAGGACGAGCTGGTCTTCGACGGGAACAGTGTGATCCTCGATCATCAGGGTGAGGTCATCGCGCGAGGGAAAGCCTTCGAGGAGGATCTTATCGTGGCTGACCTCAATATGGAGGCGGTCGCGCGGGCGAGGCGTACGCAGGGCCAGAAGAAGCTCCTTCCTCGACGGGTTGCCTCCACGGTGGAAATTTGCGCGGCGTCGCTTCCGGCCGTTCCCAAAGTTCGCGCGCGGGCGGTTCCTGATCTGGTAGCGGCCCTGGACCCACTGGAGGAAGTGTATCGGGCCCTCACGCTTGGCGTGCGAGACTACGTGAGGAAAAATGGATTTACACGGGTCATGATCGGGTTGAGCGGTGGAGTGGACTCGGCCTTGACTGCCGTGCTGGCCGTCGATGCGCTGGGAGCCGAGAATGTGTGGGGTCTGTTCATGCCGTCGCCCTACACATCGCAAGACAGTTACGAGGATGTGGCTGAATTGGGAAAACGGCTTGCGATTTCCGTGCGCACGATTCCCATCACGACGCTGTTTGATACCTATCGGCAATCGCTTGCGGAGACGTTTGAGGGCCGCGCGCCAGATACGACGGAAGAGAATCTCCAGGCCCGCATCCGGGGCAACTTGCTGATGGCCTTCTCCAATAAGTTCGGCCACCTGGTGCTCACCACAGGCAATAAGAGCGAGATGAGCGTGGGCTACGCCACTCTGTATGGGGATATGGCAGGCGGCTTTGCCGCAATCAAGGACGTCCCGAAGACGATGGTCTATGATCTGGCGAAGCTGCGCAATCGTCGTGGCGTAACCCCGGCAATCCCCAAACGGACGCTCGATCGGCCGCCGACCGCCGAGCTGAGGCCCAATCAAAAGGATGAAGACTCGTTGCCTCCCTATGAGATCTTAGATCCCATTCTCCAGGCCTATGTGGAAGAAGACCGGTCGCTCGAAGAGATCGTTGAAGCGGGGTACGACCGCACGACGGTGGCCCGCGTGATTGCGTTAGTGGATGGCAGCGAGTACAAGCGCCGGCAGGCGCCGATCGGCATCAAGATCACACAGCGGGCTTTGGGCAAGGATCGGCGGATGCCGATCACGAACGGCTATCGTAATTTTTAGCAGGATGCTGAAAAAGCCCGTCAGCTTCGTTCTCGCATCGTTCAGGCCATCAACGTGCCCTACGGGCACGCCTCGGCCCTTCACTCGTTGCGGCCTTACTGAATGGGCCTTTTGAGCATCCTGCGGGATGAATTTCAGGTAGTAGCACAAATATCTGAATAGCAGAGGGGATGGTTACGGGGCGATCTGCCGGGGCTTTAACGGTGCGGGTTTTCGCTTCTGGCTATCGAGTTGTTTGCGAACTGATTGCAGTTCCTTCCTGACGGTTTCCAACTCCAAGTCTTTTTTGACCACGAGATCTTTCAACGTGCGAATCTCCATTTCGCGCTGAGCCAGGGGCTCTGCGGTGCGGGATGGAGTATTGGGTGGCGTGACTCCCGCGAGAGGCTCGCGAGGTTGTGCGGCCCGTTCCACCTGAGGCGCAGGTTGCTCAGTGGTTGTTGCTGCTACTGGCGCGGTCTGTTGCAGCAGCTGATAGTCGATGACGAGAAACCGGTCGGTCGAGCTTCCGCCTGTCGACCGGTTGAAAGTATCGGACCGTTGGGCAAGGCTTGGAGTGAACGACAGGGTGCGATTTGACAGGTTGGACGAGTCTGGCAGCTTCCGGTGGGCAAGCCCGTCCGTGTTCGCTTGGGTCGGCGCATGTCGATATTGAGCGAGCGTCACATACAGCGAGAGGCCATAAGCGTAGAGAGAGCCTGTCGTGGTTTCGATGACTGCATGTTCCAAGCGGCCAGTGTTTTGGCGAGGGCTCGTGACCTGGAATGATACGGCCTCTCCCGTTGAGGCGGTTGTGAGGGCTTTGGTAATCCTGGGAGTGAGGAATTGGACTTCTTCGGGCGAAAAGACCGGCAAGGCGGAGGCCGATCCACCCAACATCTCTTGGAGGGTCCGTTGGCGTTCCTGGACCTGCATGCCGCTCAAGACACGGGCGATGAGGGCTGGCTCCAGGCTGATCGGGTGACTGGCCTGAATCGATTGATCTGGCATCCGGTGCAGCGTCACCGTTCCGCGCGGGTCTTCGAAGAGGACTCTGTCGCTCTGGTCGACCATCGTACAGGCGGCGCAGAGAAGACAGAGGAGGACCAGGGAAAACGCAGACTTGCGTGGCAACTCTATCGGCGAGGATGGCGATGGAAGGAGCATAGTATGAGTGAATCTAGCACAGACGATAGGTCCTGGCCAGGCCGGAGTATATGACAGGCAAAGACGTTGACAGATTTTCCCGCTACATGATACAAGGTGGCCCATCGGACAGGGGAACAACGGCGTTTCCCACCGGCCTCAAGATAGTACGGCATGGACAATGGCGTCCTCCAGCCCCAGCGGGCTAGAGGGCGTTTTTTTTTGACTACACTCGAGCAGGCTGAATCGCGTGGAAAAGCTGAGAATCGAGATGGATCGGTTGGCTGGTGGAATCGATCTGGACGTGAGGGGAGAGAGATTGCGCACAAGGGCGTGCGTGGCGACGACGTCGTCGAGGTGAGAGCGGCAAGGGGCATGAGCAACGGAATCACCAATCGGACGAGGGAGGATGTCACTATGTCAGTACGCAGTCTCATCTGTATAGGATTGTGGGCGCTGTTGTCGCTGCTCGGCGGCAACGCAGTATTTGCCCAAGGGCCAGCGGCGCCGCCGGCCCCGGCGCCGACCGTGCAGGAGCGGCTGGATTCCTTAGAGAAGAAAGTGGATGCGCCGTCCATCTGGAAGACCTTGGGATTCAAGGCCTCCGGGTTTCTGGATGTAGCCTATACCCACAATTTCAATAATCCCAATACCAATCTCAATCAACTGCATATCTTCGACACCGATGCGAATTCCTTTTCGACCCACATGGTGCAAATCATGCTTGAACGGCCTGCTGATGGAGCGGGGAGCGGCATGGACCGGCTCGGGTTCCGTACCAGGCTGAACTTCGGGTTGGATGCCAGGGTGACGAGGGCGCGTACCAATTTCGCGCCAGGCACCAGCAACAACGAGCTCGACTTTCAAGAGGTCTACGGCGAATACATCGCCCCGGTTGGCAATGGCCTGAAGATTCAAGCAGGGAAGATCAATACGTTGATCGGCTATGAGGTGATCAACAGTTTCGAGAACCCGAACTTTTCCCGCAGTTTCATGTTCGGCTTGGGTCAGGCCTTCACGACCACCGGCGTCCGGCTCAGCTATACGTTCAATCCGCTTGTGACTGCCTCGATCGGCGTGATCAACGGGTGGGATAACGTGACGGATAACAACAAGAGCAAATCCTTTGAGTGGCTCCTGGCTCTGACACCGCATGAGAAGTTCGGTATGAGTTTCTACGGGTCCTACGGCGCAGAGCAATCCAACAGCCAAGGGACGGCACCTGCCTCCACCGGCGCCGATCCGACGGCCAAGCGGACGGTGGTGGGGACGATCATGACCGTCAAGGCCACCGACCAGGACACGATCGTTCTGGAGCCCTACTACGGGAATGAAGGGAACGCGAGCACGGTCAACCGATCACGAAATGCTCGATGGAATGGGCTGGCCGGCTACCTGACCCATGATTTCACCGATCAATGGAGCGCCAGATTCCGCGGGGAAATCTTCGAGGATGCGGGAGGGGCTCGGACCTGTAGTGGAACATTCGGGTTTGCCGGAGGCACCAATACCTGTGCGGGGGCGACCGCGACGGTCGCGGCCCCGCCGACGGCTCAAACACTCTGGGAGAATACCTTTACGCTTCAATACAAGCCATTTCCTTCTCTGATCACGCGGACCGAGTTCCGGTACGATAAATCAGACAAGAACGTGTTTCTCTATGGCAATCGACCGGTGAACAATCAAGAAACCCTGTCATTCCAAATCATCTACCTCTTCTAAGCAGGGGAGGAAAGGAGCTCATCATGAACCGATTTACACGTATCATGACCGCGATGCTTCCCGTCCTGGCCTGCGCTATCCTGATCGGGGCGACGGGTCTCTATGCGCAAGACGCGGGGGCTCCGGCTCCGGCAGCGACGGCGCCTCTTGGCCAAGAGGCGGCCCCGGCGGTCGTACCAGCCCAGACGAAGATCGATACGGGCGACACGACCTGGCTATTGGTCTCGACGGCATTGGTGCTGGCGATGACGGCGCCAGGTCTGGCCTTGTTTTATGCCGGCATGGTTCGCTCGAAGAATGCTTTGGGCACGATCATGCAGAGCTTTATCATTCTCTGCCTGATCAGTCTCCAGTGGGTCTTGTGGGGCTACAGTCTGGCCTTCGGGCCGGATAAGGCCCATCTGATTGGCGGGCTTGAATGGATCGGGCTGAACGGCGTCGGGTTGGAGCCCAACGCTGATTATGCCGCGACCGTGCCCCATCAAGCCTTCATGATCTTTCAAATGATGTTCGCGGTGATTACGCCGGCCCTCATGACCGGCGCCTTTGCCGAACGGATGAAGTTCGGCAGTTTTCTGGTCTTCACTTTGTTGTGGGCGACGTTCATCTACGATCCGCTCGCCCATTGGGTGTGGGCGGTCGGGGGCTGGGTTCGAAACATGGGAGCGCTGGACTTCGCCGGCGGGACGGTCGTCCACATCAGTTCCGGCGCTGCGGCCCTGGCCTGTGCCATCGTGCTGAGGAAGCGATTGGGCTACGGCAAGGAACATATGGCTCCGCATAATTTGCCTATGACCGTGCTGGGCGCCTCCCTGCTTTGGTTCGGCTGGTTCGGGTTCAACGCAGGTAGCGCGGTCGCTTCCGGAGCGTTGGCGACCAGCGCCTTTGTTGTGACCAATACGGCGGCAGCCACTGCAGCGCTGGCCTGGATGGTTGCGGAGTGGATGTATCGAGGCAAACCGACCGTGCTGGGCGCGGCCAGCGGCGCGGTGGCTGGGCTGGTGGCGATTACGCCTGCTTCGGGATTCGTCGGTCCGATGGCGTCGATCGTGATCGGTCTGGGGGCGGGAGTCCTCTGCTATGGAGCGGTGTTGTGGAAGTCCAGGCTGGGCTACGATGACGCCCTCGATGTGGTGGGGATTCATGGAGTCGGAGGCATCTGGGGCGCGCTGGCGACCGGGTTGTTTGCCTCGAAGGCGATCAATGCAGCCGGCGCCGACGGGCTGTTCTACGGGAATCCGGCACAGTTGGGCATTCAAGCGATGGCCGTGCTGATCTCGGTGGTGTTTTCGTTCGTGGGAACCTTCGTGATTCTGAAACTGGTGGATGGATTGATGGGGCTGCGTGTGAGTGAAGAGGAAGAGCGAATGGGCTTGGACCTCAGTCAACATGAGGAACGGTCCTATTCGTAAGCAGGGGTGACCGAGGAGAAGGAGGGGATGGTGATTGACCAGGAACGAGACTGTAGTCGCAAGCGAACGCACCAACGGACGCTCCTGTCCGCAGGCCTGAGCATCGCGGCCTTGCTGGTGGGAGTCATGGCGGCCTTTACTGGGCCAGTCGTGGCTCAGGACACAGCGGTCGCACCGGTTGAAGCGGTCGCCGCTGCCGCAGCCCCTGTGCTGAAGATCGATACGGGGGATACGGCATGGGTTCTTATGTCCACGGCGATGGTCTTGCTTATGACGATGCCAGGCTTGGCGCTCTTCTACGGGGGTCTTGTTCGAAGCAAGAACATCCTGGGGACGATCATGCAGAGTCTCGTCATTCTGTGTCTGGTCAGTCTGATCTGGATTCTTGTCGGGTACAGCCTGGCGTTCGGCCCCGATAAGGGGGGCTTCATCGGAGGCCTTGAGTGGGTTGGGCTTAGCGGGGTGGGCAGCGAGCCGCATCCCGTCTATGGCCCGACGATTCCCCATCAAGTGTTCATGTTATTCCAGCTCATGTTCGCCGCGATTACGCCGGCTCTGATCACCGGGGCGTTTGCGGAGCGGATGAAGTTTTCTGCGCTGCTGCTGTTTGCGGCCTTGTGGTCCCTGTTGATTTATTCTCCGGTGGCCCATTGGATCTGGGGCGGTGGATGGCTGGGGAAGATGGGCGCGCTGGATTTTGCCGGCGGCGCGGTGGTGCATATCAGTTCCGGGGTGAGCGCCCTGGTCTGCGCCATCGTGATGGGAAAGCGCAAGGGCCATGGAGCCGATTACATGGCTCCTCATAACCTGCCCTTTACGCTGTTGGGAACCGGCCTCCTCTGGTTCGGCTGGTTCGGGTTCAACGCGGGCAGTGCGTTGGGGGCGAATGGGCTGGCCGGGAGCACCTTCCTGGCGACCCATGCGGCGGCGGTCACTGGCGCCCTGGTGTGGATGGGGGTGGAGTGGGCCCATCGCGGAAGGCCCACCGTGCTCGGTCTGGCCAGCGGCGCGGTGGCCGGCCTGGCGACTGTGACGCCGGCTTCCGGCTATATCGGACCGTTTTCAGCGATCGTAATTGGCGTTTTTGCAGGGTTTCTGTGCTATTTCGCCGTTGTTTGGAAGGGGAGGATGGGCTATGATGACTCGCTTGACGTCGTGGGAATCCACGGTGTGGGCGGAGTCTTCGGCATCCTCGCGACAGGGCTATTCGCCTCCAAGGCGATCAATGCCGCCGGGGCTGACGGGCTCTTTTTCGGGAATGCCGGACAGTTGGGCATTCAGGCCGTCATGGTTTGCGCGGTGGCGCTGTTTTCCGTGATCGGCACCTGGATTATTTTGAAGGTGGTGAATATAACGGTGGGGTTGCGGGTCTCTCCGGAAGACGAATCAACCGGGCTGGACCTCAGCCAGCATAATGAGCGGGCCTATTCATAAACGGACCATGACACTATCGACCACGCGATCATGCCGGCGACCCCAGCGACGATGTACAGTCGTTGCTTTCGGGTCAGCCAGGTAAGGAGGCAGCAACATGAAGATGATTGAAGCCATCGTCAAGCCGTTCAAGTTGGATGAAGTGAAAGATGCCCTGCTGGAAATGGGTGTGCAGGGGATGACGGTCTCGGAGGTCAAAGGGTTCGGTCGCCAGAAGGGGCATAAGGAAACCTACCGGGGCCAGGAATACACGATCGAGTTTGTGCCGAAAGTCAAAATCGAAGTGGCCGTCACAGATGCACAGGTGTCGCGCGTGATCGAGACGATCACGCGGGCTGCCAAGACTGGCAGCATCGGGGATGGCAAGATTTTCGTGCGTGACCTGACTGAAGCGGTTCGTATCAGGACCGGTGAAACCGGAGAGATTGCGCTGTAGCCATGGGCGTCACGCACGATTCATCCAGTACGTCAGCGCCGACCGTCGATCCGTCGACGGTCGGCCTGTTCCTCGCTGAGCAGCGACGCATCATTGCGCAGCGGGTGATGGCTGGCTCCAGCGGCGCAGAGACGATGGCGGCGATGACGGAGCTGGTGGATGGGCTGATCGTGGGGCGCTATCGGAATGCCGTGCGGGAGGGGGGCGATGTGGCGGCCTCAGCCGGTCTCCACCAATGCTGTCTCGTGGCCCTGGGCGGGTACGGACGCCGCGAACTGGCCCCCTATTCGGACATCGATCTGATGGTGCTCTATCGTCCTGAGGCCAAAATGCAGGTCGAATCGCTCGTGCGAGCAGTCCTGCATCCCTTGTGGGACTGTGGATTTCAGGTCGGACATAGCGTGCGGACGATCAACGATTGTATGGAGCTGGCCGAGAGCGATGCGACAGTCAAGACCTCGATGATGGAGTCCCGGTTTCTCGCGGGAAGCCCTGAGCTGTTCGAGCAGTTTCATAGCCGGTATCTCCGGAAAATCGTAGCCAAGGGCACGGATACCTACTTGGATCAAAAGCTGGAAGAGCGCCGGCGCGAATATCTCAAGTTCGGCGAGACGGTCTATTTGCTGGAGCCGAACGTCAAGAAAAGCAAAGGCGGTCTGCGTGATTTGCACCTGCTCCAATGGGCCGGCATGGCCCGCTATCAGGCCCCGACGATTCGTGAGCTGTCCGATCGCGGCATCCTCTCACGGGCCGATTCGATGGCCCTGACAGAGGCGCGGGATTTCCTCTGGCGAGTCCGGGCGCTCCTCCATGTGCATGCAGGCACGGCGCAGGAGATTTTGTCGTTCGACGAGCAGATCTGGCTGGCACAACATTTTGGGTTCCAGGACCGGCCTCATTTACTGGCCGTCGAGCAGTTCATGCAACAGTATTACCTGCACACGATGGGGTTGCATGAGCGTTGTATGCGATTTGTCGAACGATGCCGGAGTGTGCCGTTCTGGCAACGGATCACGCGGTTTTTTCCGGCGCCCCGCGTCGATGGCTACTTTGTCGTACGGGGCGGAATCCTGACGGTGGCGGACGACCATCGCGCGAGGGTGCTGGAAAGTCCGGCGCTGCTCCTTCGCCTGTTCGACTTGGCGCGTTCGCAGCAGCTGACCATCGCGCCGCCCCTACTCGAAGATATTCACCGGCATGTCGATACGGTCTCGGCTGAGGCCTATCGGACGCCGGAGGTCAATCGGACGTTTTTGGCGATCCTCGCGGGGCCCGGCACAGCCAAGACCCTGGAGGCCATGCATCGGGCCTCAGTGCTCGAAAAGCTGGTGCCCGCCATGGGCACGGTCCGTGGCCTGATGCAATTCAATCAGTACCATAAGTACACGGTCGACGAGCATAGTCTGCTCGCGGTGGCGCGGGCGGAAGACCTGGCCCAGGACCAGGGGGCGATGGGGGAGATCTATCGCAGCATCAAGCGGAAGGACCTCCTGCACCTGTCCGTGCTGCTCCACGACTTGGGAAAGGGCCAGGAAGAAGATCATAGCGATGTGGGGCGGCGTTTAGCTGAGGATGTCGCGGACCGGCTCGGGCTTGATGAGCAGGATCTGCGGACCCTGTCGTTCCTCGTGCATCGGCATTTGCTGATGGCCCATACGGCTTTTCGGCGGGACCCGAACGACGTGAAGGTGGTGCTGCCCTTTGCCCGCGAAGTCGGGACGCCGGAAGTCTTGAATAAGCTGTTGGTGCTCACGGCTGCCGATATCGCGGCGGTCGGGCCCGGAGTCTTGACCAAGTGGAAGGAATCGCTCCTGGTCGAGCTCTATCAGCGCACGATGGCCGAGGTGTCGGGGGAGCGGAATGGAGTCATGGCTCCGGAGCGAGTCCGCCAGATTGCCGAAGAGGTCAGCAACCATCCGTTGCTGGCCGGGCAGGGAAGTGGGACTCTGGCCTGGGTCGAGAGCCAGTTGGGGCAATTCCCCGAACGCTATGCCTATGGCACGTCGCCGGCCCGTATTGCGGCGCATTTGGCGGCTGTGCGACGATTGCATGTCGGCGAGGTGCTGGTGGAGGCGGAGTTCAATAGTGAGCTGGGAACCTGCGAATATAGCGTCGTGACCCATAACGACGTGACGCCAGGCATTTTCTCGAAGATCGCCGGGGTCATGGCCGGCAGCGGGGTGCAGATTCTCGATGCGCAGATTCTCACCAGAGTCGATGGAATCGTGGTCGATACGTTTCAGGTGATGGATCCGGACTATCAGGGCGCCCCTCCGGCCGAGCGGTTGCGGACGGTGGGCGACCGGATTGCGTCGGTCCTCAAGGGTTGGGAGCATGTCGATGATGTGTTGCGCCGGGGCGCGCGGCTGAAGCTGACGAGATCCTTGCCGAAAGCCCGTGAAGCGACGGAGGTGCGGATCGACAATGAAACGTCGGACGCCTATACGATCCTCGACGTGTTTGCCGACGACCGGCAGGGTCTGTTGTATGTGATCACGAACACGATTTTTCAGCTTGGGTTATCCATCCATGCCGCCCGCATTTCCACGAGGCTGGATCAGGTGGCGGACGTGTTTTATGTCGCGGATCATCGGGGCAAGAAGCTCGACGATCACGGACAATTGGAGCGGGTACGAACGGGAGTTGAAACGGCCATCGAGAATTTTCTCGAGGCGAAAGCGGCCTAGCAGAGGCGGCAGGGTCTCATGCGGGTGATTTGAAAGGAGGAGTGGGATGAACGTACGTGAGGTGTTGGAGTATGTGAAGAAGCATAAGGTCCAGATCGTGGACTTGAAGTTCGTCGATCTCATCGGGACGTGGCAGCATTTCAGCATCCCGACGAGCGAATTGACGGAAGACCTCTTCAAGGACGGGTCCGGATTGGACGGCTCCTCCATTCGTGGCTGGAAGGCCATCAATAACAGCGACATGTTGGTCGTGCCGGATCCGGCGACGGCCTGTCTCGATCCCTTCTGTGCGGTCCCGACGCTGAGCCTCATCGGCAACGTCGTCGATCCGATTACGCGCGAGACCTACGATCGCGATCCGCGCTATGTGGCGCAGAAGGCGGAGAAATACCTCAAGAGCACGAAGATCGGCGACACGTCCTATTGGGGCCCGGAAGCCGAGTTCTTCATTTTCGATCAAGCCCGCTACGATCAGAACGGCCACAGCGGCTACTACTTCATCGACTCCGAAGAAGGCGTCTGGAATATGGGGCAGGAAGGCCACAACCTGGGCGGCAAGATCCGTCAGAAGGAAGGCTATTTCCCGGTCGCCCCGACCGATACGCAACAGGATATCCGCAGCGAAATGATTCTGGAGATGGAGAAGGCCGGCATCCAGATCGAGAAGCATCACCATGAAGTCGCCACGGCCGGTCAGGCGGAAATCGACATCCGCTTCGATTCGCTGGTCCGCACCGCCGACAAGATGATGATGTACAAGTACATCGTCAAGAACGTCGCCCGCCGCCATGGCAAGACCGCGACCTTCATGCCGAAGCCGATCTTCGGAGACAACGGGTCAGGCATGCACAGTCACCAGAGCATCTGGAAGGATGGCAAGCCCCTGTTCGCCGGGAAGGAATATGCGGGCGTGTCGCAGATGTGTCTACATTACATCGGCGGCATTCTGAAGCATGCGCCGGCGTTGGCCGCTTTTACCAACCCGACCACGAATTCCTACAAGCGTCTGACGCCAGGGTTCGAAGCGCCGGTGTTGTTGGCCTATTCCAGCCGGAACCGGTCGGCTGGCATCCGGATCCCCATGTATTCACCGAGCCCCAAGGCGAAGCGGATCGAGGTGCGGTTTCCTGACCCGGCCGCGAATCCTTATCTCGCCTTTTCCGCCATGCTCATGGCGGGGTTGGACGGCATCCAGAACAAGATCAATCCGGGCGAACCGGCCGAGCAGGATCTGTACGATCTCGAAGCCAAGGAAGCGTCGAAGATCCGCACGATGCCAGGCAGCCTGGATGAAGCCTTGAACAACCTGGAGAAGGACCATGAGTTCCTCCTCAAGGGCGGGGTCTTCAGCAAGGACTTGAT
Organism: Nitrospirota bacterium; assembly: GCA_026387665.1. Lineage (NCBI taxonomy): Bacteria > Pseudomonadati > Nitrospirota > Nitrospirota bacterium. Next base: position 86,277 of record JAPLLG010000011.1, on the reverse strand, counting down.
CAATGCCTGGATCGGGTACAAGCGCACCAAGGAAGTGGATACCATGCGGTTGCGTCCGCACCCGTATGAGTTCTACCTGTACTACGATGTCTAGAGGATTCGCGGCCTATTTGTAGAATGGGTTGACGAAGGAGGGGAGGCATGGTACATGTCTCCTATGAGCTGAGTCGAGGCAATGGCGCCTCGGTGAAGTTCTCGACATAAGGCACACGGACAACGGCGTCCGTCATTCTGGAAAGAGTGGCGGACGCCGTTCTGTTTGGTGACCCATTCCGAGACGAGGAAGTCTTGGATCGAGGTGGCTCTGCCACCTCCGAGTAGGACAATGGCGTCCTCATTCTGGCAACGGAGTGAGGACGTTTTTTTATTGTACGCAGGTCAGTCGGTTGGACTCAGGCAGGCCGGTAGAGAAAAGGGCACAGCAACATCATAAAGGAGGCGGTCATGAGCCAAGGAGATGGGGCGCACAATCGGGAGATGCCAGCGGACTCCGCAGTCGGTGTCGTGAAAGCCAAATCCTCCGACGAGCATTTTGAACGCACCGTCGAGCGAGCCGTATCGGCGGCGGTGATCCAAGCCGCCGACCCCTCGCGCCGGCTGTTCCTGGCAGCCATGGGCACGGCTGCGCTAACGGCCCTGATCGCTGAATTACTCCCGCTAAAACACATCGCCGCATTTGCAGCCGATCCGGTCGGGAAGCCGGAGAAGACGGACCTCAGCATCGGCTTTATTCCCATCACCTGCGCCACGCCGATCATCATGGCGGAACCGCTGGGGTTCTATAGCAAACATGGCCTGAATGCCAGGGTCAAACGGGCGGCCGGCTGGGCCATGGTGCGCGATTGGGCGATTAACAAAGAAGTCGATGCGGCCCATATGTTGTCGCCGATGCCATTAGCGATCACGCTGGGCGCCGGTTCCGTCCCGGTGCCGTTTTACATGCCGGCGGTGGAGAATATTAACGGCCAAGCGATCACGCTGCACAATAAACACAAGGGCGTGAAAACCGCCGCCGATATGAAGGGATTTCGTTTCTGCGTGCCGTTTGATTACTCGATGCATAACTATCTCCTGCGCTATTTTCTCGCAGAGGGCGGCGTGCATCCCGACAAAGACGTGCAAATCCGCGTGGTGCCACCACCGGAGATGGTGGCCAATCTGAAGGCGGGCAATGTCGATGGCTATCTGGCCCCCGATCCCTTCAATCAACGGGCTGTGTACGAAAACGCGGGGTTCATCTTCAAGCTCTCCAAGGAGATCTGGGATCGGCATCCCTGTTGCGGCTTCGCGATCTCCAAGGAATTCGCCACGCAGTATCCGAATACGTTCCTGGCGCTCTTCCGGTCCATCGTGGATGCGACCCACTACGCATCCAACCCGGCCCATAGGAAAGAGATTGCCGAGGCGATTGCGCCGACGAATTACTTGAATCAGCCGGTGACGGTTTTGGAGCAAGTGTTGACGGGAACCTATGCGGACGGATTGGGCGCGATCAAAAAGGACCCGAGCCGTATCGATTTCGATCCCTATCCCTGGCACTCGATGGCGATTTGGATCATGACCCAAATGAAACGGTGGGGCCACTTGAAGGGCGAGGTCAATTACAAAGCCGTGGCAGAGCAAGTCTATCGAGCAGCCGACTGCGACCGGATCGCCAAGGAGCTTGGATATCCGACGCATCAGGGGACGATGGCCAAGCATACGATCATGGGCCGGGAGTTCGACGCGAGCCAACCGGACGCCTACGTCCGTAGTTTCAGTATCCACAGTATGGCGTAATGGTTGAAGAGGTAGAGCACGATGAAAACAATTGATAACGGCAATCCGTGGCTGATCAGGGGGTTTATCCTCCTGGTCTTCCTCGGCGGGTGGCATTTGCTCACGCTACGGTCGTCCTTCGATGCGAAGGGCAAGACGGACGAGCAACTGCAGATGATGGAGTTCAACGGAGACATCGTCCGAACGGGCGAAGGAGGCTACGCCTGGAACCCTGAGAAGATGAAGGGGGTGCCGGGTCCCCTCGCGGTGGTGGAGAAGGCGAGAACTGAATTGGGTGAGGCGTTCGTCATCAAGGGAACCAACGACCACGGCATCGCCTACCTGGTCTTGTACACGGTCTCGAGATTTGCCGCGGGGTTCCTCGCAGCGTCGGTCGTGGCGATCCTCTTCGGCATCCTGCTGGGGCTGAACCGCGTGCTCTTCCGAGCCGTCAACCCCTTCATTCAAATCTTGAAGCCGATCTCGCCGTTGGCCTGGATGCCCTTGCTCCTGTACACAGTCAAGGATCCCAAGTGGACAGCCATCCTGGTCGTATTCATGGCAGCCGTCTGGCCGACCCTGGCGACGACGGCGTTCGGCGTGAGTTCACTCAAAAAGGAATATCTCCACGTCGCGGCTATTCTGCAGCTTTCCTGGTTCAAGCGGCTCTATCGGGTGATTTTACCTGGGGCGGCCCCGACGATCGTGAACGGTCTGAGAATCTCGTTCGGGAGCGCATTGGTCGCCGTGGTGCCGGCAGAGATGTTGTTGGGGGAGTTAGGCGTCGGGTACCTGAGTTGGATCGAATGGAACAATCTCGACATCGCCGGGGTCATCTTCGCCATCCTGGTGGTCGGGGTCGTGGGCGTTATTCTGGATTCAGGGTTCAACAAACTTGCCGGTCTCGTGACCTATCAGGAGTAACCCATGTCATTTCTTGTCGTCGACCATGTGAGCAAGTTTTTTCCCGGTCATGCTGGAAGCGGAGAGGTCTGTATCTTCAAAGACGTGACCTTGAAAGTCGATAAGGGCGAGTTCGTCACCGTGATCGGCCATTCGGGATGCGGCAAGAGCACCCTGCTCAACATCATCGCCGGGTTGGAAACCCTGTCGGAAGGGGGAGTGATCTTGAATGGGCGTGAGGTGTCAGGGCCCGGATTGGACCGGATGGTGGTCTTCCAGAATTTTGCTCTCATGCCCTGGATGACGGTGTTCGAGAACATCGCTCTGGCTGTCCGGTCAGCCTACCAGGATTGGGGGCACGAAGAGGTGGTCGCGCATGTGCACAAGTACATTGCGTTAGTCGGCCTCAAGGGGGCTGAGGATAAGCGGCCTATCGCCCTATCGGGGGGCATGAAGCAGCGAGTCGGTCTCGCCAGGGCCTTTTCAATCGAGCCCAAGGTGTTGTTGCTGGATGAGCCCTTTGCCCAGATCGATGCGCTCACCAGAGGAGTCATTCAAGAGGAGTTGGTCCAGATGTGGAATGCCACGCGCAACACGGTATTCATGGTCACGCACGATGTGGACGAGGCCATTCTCTTGTCCGACCGCATCATGCTCATGACGAACGGGCCTTCATCGCGCGTCGCGGAAATTGTGGATGTGACGATCCCTCGCCCCAGGTCGAGAGATACGGTCATCGAACATCCCCACTACTACAAGATCAGGAACCATGTGATTCATTTTCTCGTCCGTCATGCCGCGCACGGAGTGGCGAGTGAGAGGGGTGTGCAGGGGGAGTCGCCAGCAGCTGAGCCGCTCGTCGTGAGGTTCTGAAATAGCAATGGTCGGCAGGTATCAACAAAGGAGGAGCATGTGATGGAAGCGAAGAAGCCGAAGGACGCGATTAAAGCCAAGCGGTTGGAGAAGAAGGTGACGATCGCGGAGGTGGCCAAAGTGGTCGGGCGAAATCCCACGTTCGTCGCCGCGGTGTTGCAGGGAACCCACAAGCTGCCGGCTGAGGACGCGAAGAAAGTTGGCGATCTGTTGGGGCTGGATGCAGAGCTCACCGCGTCGCTGAGCAAATTCCCGGTTCGCACCGATTTCCCGAATGCGACCGATCCGTTCAAGTATCGCTTGATGGAGATCATCGGGGTGTATGGAGACTCGATGCGCGAGCAGGCGAACGAAATGTTCGGCGATGGCATCATGAGCGCAATCGACTTTACGCTCGACATGGAAAAGGTGACCGGCAGCCAGGGCGAAGCCCGCTGCAAAATTACGCTGAACGGGAAGTGGCTGGAGTACAAGACCTTCTAGTTCCAGTCGGGGTCTGGTTCGGGAACAACGGCGTTCTCGCCGCGTAAGAACAGAGAGCGATGTAACGCGGACAACGGCGTCCGTCTCCTATTCGGGAAGACGGGCGCCGTTGTGTTTTTGGGATTCTAGCGATGACAAAGGAGGAGTCGATGTATACGACGGATCACGAGCGGATTGCATCGTTGGCGGCGAAGAAACATCGGTTTCTGAAGGTTTCGCTGTCACGCTACCTCATTCTCTCGGCTTTGGCTGGCGTCTATGTGGGATTCGGCATCGCGTTGATTTTCAGTGTCGGCGGGCCGTTGGCCACGGCTGGATCGCCGGTACTGAAGCTGGTGATGGGCGTGTCGTTCGGGATCGCCCTCACCCTGGTGATCTTCGCCGGATCGGAATTGTTTACCGGCAACAACATGACCGGAGTCATCGGCGGGCTGTCGCGCAGCCTCACCTGGACCCAAGTGGTGCGGCTCAACGTCTGGTCCTGGTTCGGCAATCTCGTCGGCTCGCTGGCGCTGGCCTGGCTGGTCGTCCAATCGGGCGTCCTGTCCAAGGGACCGCAGGCCGAGCTGATTGGAAACGTGGCGGCCATGAAGATGTCGCTGCCGGCGTGGGAGCTGTTTCTCCGGGGTCTTCTGTGCAACTGGCTCGTCTGCCTGGCTGTCTGGACTTCCGGGCGGACGACGAACGATGCGGCCAAGATCATGCTGATCTTCTGGTGCCTGTTCGCCTTTATCGGCACTGGATTCGAGCATAGTGTCGCCAACCAATCGCTCCTTGGCATGGCGCTGTTTCTCCCCCACGTGCCCGCTGTTAGCTGGACAGGCTACTGGTACAACCAGTTTTATGTCGTAGTGGGAAACATCGTGGGTGGCGGGCTGTTCGTCGGTGGTCTGTACTGGCTGGCGAGCCCCTATACCGTTAATCAGGCAGAGGCAAGAGAACTGCCGCGTGCCATTCCGGCACGGGAGGCCTGCTGATCACCGGAGTCGAACAGGAGGGAGGGAGCCATGGGGACCATGATTGATCATGCTGTGATGTCGAACGAGGATCGTGTGGTACAACGGCTGCGTGAGTGCGGCGCGAGTTCGCTCGAAGACTTGACCCGGTTGCCTGGCTTGGATTGGGTTACGGTCTTTTCAATCATCGATCGCCTCAATCGCGCCGGCTTCGTGGTGCTCAAGAGAAACAGGGTCGACTATCGAGTGGCATTGGAGAAAGGAACATGAACAAAATCGAGGCCCTCAAAACGGTTCGCGACGGGTTGGCGGTGAAAGACATGATCGCTCACTATGCCAAAACGGGATGGGAATCGATCCCTGAGGACGATGTCCAGCGCCTGAAGTGGTATGGCCTCTTTCTGAGGAATCCCACGCCGGGATTTTTCATGATCCGGGTGCGGATACCGGGCGGCAAGACCGGCTCGTATCAATTGAAGGCGCTGGCTGCCATCGCCGGGACCTATGGCAACGGCGTTCTGGACCTCACGACGAGGCAACAAATACAGCTCCGGCAGATCAAGATTGACGACGTGCCGGCTGTCTTTGCCAAGATGGAGGAGGTGGGGCTGACCTCTCTCCAGACCGGCATGGACAACGTGCGAAACGTCATGACCTGTCCTGTCGCCGGGCTGAGTCCTGACGAAGTGTCGGATGCGACGCCACTCGTGCGGGCCATCAACGATGAGATCCTGGGCAATGCTGCCTATTCGAACCTGCCGCGAAAATTCAACGTGGCGGTCACAGGCTGTCCGGACAACTGCATCCATATGGAAACCCAGGACCTGGCCCTTGTGCCGGCCACTCACGACGATGGTCACGGCAAGAGAGTTGGGTACAACCTGTTGGCAGGAGGCAAGCTCGGGTCTGGCGGCTATCGGATCGCCACACCGCTGGATATCTTTGTGACCGAGGGGGACGTCTTGGCCGTGAGTCGCGCAATCATTGAAATATTCCGGGAGCATGGATCGAGAGAGAATCGGACCCAAGCGAGGCTGGCCTTCTTGCTGGAGGAATGGGGCGAAAGCCGGTTCCGGGAAGAAGTGGAAACGCGAATAGGAAAGAAACTGTCGCCGGCCGGTCTCGATGCGCGAAAAACAGTTGAGAAGAGTCATATCGGCATCTATCGGCAAAGACAACCGGGCATGAACTATGTGGGGCTCAAGGTCTTGGTAGGCCGTATCACACACGATGACCTGGCCAAGATTGCAGCCTTAGCAGAGAAGTATGGAACAGGGGAGGTCAGGATTTCCCCGGCGCAGGCCCTGATCATCACGAACGTGTCAGATCGGAAGATCGGCGATCTGGATCGGGAGCCGCTGGTGAAGCAATTCGCCTATAACCCCTCGCCGGTCTACAAGGGGCTGGTGAGTTGCGTCGGCAGCGACTACTGCAACCTGGCGGTCATCGAAACGAAGAGCCGGGCGGTGGAGACGGCGAAGGCGCTGGAGGCTCGGTTGGGTAGCACACTCAAGCCGATCACCATGCATTGGTCCGGCTGCCCCGCTGCCTGCGGGAATCACCTCGTGGCGGATATTGGGCTCTTGGGCAAGAAGGCCAAGGTGGATGGCAAGGTGGTCGATGCCGTCGATATCTATGTGGGAGGCCGCTCAGGGCCAGATCCGAAGCTGGCGGTCAAGATCATGGAGGATGTGCCCTGCGACAGGCTGCCGATGGTGCTGGAAGGGCTCGTGCCTTATCACGCGAGAGAGAAGATGCATCGGGTGAGGGGAGGGGCCAAGAAGCCTGCGGCTAGCAATCAGGTGCCGAACGCCACGGTGGCCTAGTTGGTGAGCGCAAGGGCGTGAGGAGATTTCTTTGCTCCCGGAGCGCGCACCTCAGAAGGGCCTCGCTCGACGGCCGCAGTCAAAAGCTCCTCACGTCCTTGCTTGGCGGGCAGTAGGATGGAGGAGAGTCCACGGCGGACACGCGCAGCCTTCAGCGTCGTTTGTCTATCGTGAAGCGTGAAGCGTCCGAATTCGAAACGAGATACGCTTCACGAGGTCCGTTTCACGAGATTGAGGAGGACGTGCGCAGTAAAGGGCAGCCTTGGCCACTCCCTTGAATAGAGGTGTAGGGAGGTAGCCGGGGCAAGTTGGTCTTCCACCCGATGCTAGGCAACACCACAAAATTCAACTATAATGAACCCACGTTTAACCGTAGGGCCAAGGAAGGCACAGGATAATCATGGCAACGACAAGCTATACGGCGATTGTTGAGAAGGAGGGGACGGGTTACGTCTCTCTCTGTCCTGAGCTTGATGTGTCCAGCCAGGGCGACACGGTCGAGTCAGCCACGGCCAATCTCAAAGAGGCCGTCGAGTTATTTCTCGAGTGTGCCGATCCTGCAGAAGTCGAACGTCGGCTTCATACGCAGGTGTTCGTCACCCGATTCGAAGCGGCACATGGGTAGGCTCCGCGTCCTCTCCGGACGGGATGTCTGCCGCATTCTCGAGCAACATGGATTTCAAGTCGTTCGGCAGCGTGGAAGCCACATTGTCATGCAACGGCGAAGCGATTTTGGGACGGCGACAGTGCCCGTTCCAGACCATTCAGAGATTAGGATCGGAACCCTCCAGTCGATCATTCGCCAAAGTGGCGTCGCACGCACAGCATTCGAAGCCTAGAAGTCCCAACCGTCAGCATATGTTCTTTCGTCCCATCACCAGCACTCTGCCAACCGGGACGGTTAGCACTTCATCACGCCGAGCAATCAGAAAAGACTGCCGGTCCAGTTGTTTTCTTCTTTGACGGTGCCGCCGATGGCCTTGCCTGATTGGCGCGCCTGTTCCAGGCCAGCGCGGGCCAGGGCATCTGCCCGTTCGTTGTCCGGGTGGCCCGCATGGCCCTTGACCCATCGCCATTCGATGGTATGGCCGGCAGCTAAGACATCCAGGCGCCGCCACAAATCTGCATTCTTGACTGGCTCTTTGCTCGCCGTTTTCCAGCCGCGCAGCTTCCAGTTGTGGATCCATTCGCTGATGCCCTTTTGCACATACTGCGAATCGGTGTAGACCTGCGCTTCCACCGGCTCCGTGAGCGACTGCAGGGCCTCAATCACGGCCAGCAGCTCCATGCGATTGTTCGTGGTAGCAGGCTCGCCACCGCAGAGCTCCGTTTCGATCTGGCTGATGCGCAGCAAAGCGCCCCATCCGCCAGGCCCAGGATTACCGCTACAGGCGCCATCCGTATAGATTTCAATCATGAGTTCGCTGTCTCCGTCGATTTCCCAAGGCCCTGTCGATGTTTGATCGCCTGGACAACATATACGCCGTGCATGAAGGGCCTGTCACTTTTAAAAAGGCTTCCGAATCGAAAGTGGCCGTAAGCGAAAAGTGCCTGTCCCCATTTCTTGGCTCCATTTTCTTCCCCCACGCCGTTTGTTATTCAGATTGCCATTCGCGAATTGCTTTGGCACCAATAGCATTGAATTCATCTTCGAAAAGGAATTGGGTGCAGCTAGAGTATTGTTGACATTTTTCACGCAGGTATGCTGATAGCGTCCAGTCCCTTGTTTCCAGTTGGATCTTACTCCCCATAACTGTCGAAATTCCTGCATGGTCCATGACTTGGACTGCTTGCTCAAACTCATTCATCGAACAGACTGTGAAGGGCATCTCGTTTAGAAAGTCGAGAGGAACGCGCTCTTTATCCATTCGTTTGCGGACTTCCTCATCGAGGTGCTTGAAGACCGTAGGCCCCATCAAGAACCAATCTTCTAGCGTTACAACCATGGGATAAATTTTGCGACCAGGATCGAATGCATGGTTTGGATAGCGCCCTTCGCGATAGTCTTTGATGGCCTTATAGACCTGCACAATCATGGCTGCCATCTTGTCCAATTCGGATGCAAGGGAATCGTGATGTCCGAGCTGAATCTTCGCTTCATGAGTCATGCGTTTCGTCTTGCACTCAATAAAGAGGACGGCGTTCTTTTGCTCCAGTCTCCAGTCCACCGTCTGTTTCTTGAACTTGCCCACCGAATACTCCTCTTCAGGGTATATGCGAGTTCTGTCGGTTTTCGTTCCCTTTTCAAGCACCTGGCCTGTGTACCACTGGAAGGCCTTGCCAAAGGCATTCTCAAAGCCTGTACTTTTGTAAATCTCATAGTAGACGCCGCTCGTAAAACGCCAGAAAAGCAACGTTGGTGCGGGGCAGACGAGGCAATCACGCTTTTCATATTTCATCCTGATTATTGGATATGCCCGTAGAGATGTGTATGCGTAAAAAAATCTGTCGTTCATTTCTTGCTCTTGTTTCAAAAGAGACCTGAGGTTGGAAATGTCCTTTGAGAAGTGGAGTAAGAAGTTTTCGATTCCATCATGCGAAACGCCAGGAATATGGATTTGGGGAGGATAGCGCAAGGCAAATTTATCTATGAAGCTTCCCAAGAGACTTAGGCCGTGAAGAAATAGGTCTTCAGGTTGGAGACCTATGGAGGAGTGAACGATAGGGGCTAGGGCAGGATGTCCATATATCATTCGATATCGGGTAATTATCGGACTTGTAGGTCGAAACTCCTGCCAAGGGAATTGACGGTGAGCCATTCTGTGAATCTCTTGCAGCAATAATTCCGGGGTGTTAATCCGCTTGGCAATTAATCCTTCTAAATGATTAAGAAGGCTCATCGCCCGTGACAGGAATTTCCAATGCCGAATAGATTCAGATGGCCTGTCGGAATCTTTAGCGTGTAGGATAAGTTCGCGGCACAATGCTTCTAGGTGAAACTCGGATATCCAGCTACGTTTCTGTGCCAGAGATGCGTTTAAATAGTCTCTATGGACTTCACATCCCCTGGAAATATCCTGGTTGAATTGCAGATGCGACATGTAGGTGTTGAGTACGGCGAGAGAATCTGCGAGGTCAAGTTTGCGAAGGGCATTGCGGAGCGGTTTGTATGCTTCGAAAACTGTTGAATCCTGTCCCCTGTCCATAGTTAATTAGCCAATGCTACGAATGTGATATGTGACAGGCTACTTTTCTATAATTAATCTGACAATTACAACGTCCAAAACGTCTTCTCGAAAAACTCCCTCGTCTTCCCTATATGTTCCTCGATATCGCTCTGCAAATGTCTCGCTCCTGCCTGCCAGTCGTCGGTCGTGTAGCCGACGCGGCGGGCGAGGAAGATGAACTCGTCTGAGTCGGGCGGCGAGAGGCCGAGGTCTTTGGCATTGCCCCGCACCATGCATTGCCCCATCAGCGCGTGCTCGATTCTTTGAGCATATTCAGCCAGTATCGGGTGTGTTTCAGTTCGCCGGTTTTGCGGAACGCACCCTTCTCTACAAGATCCTGCAAGTCTCTGGTGGCGGTGGATCTGGAGGTGTTGGTGATTTTGAGGTAGTTGTCCGCACTGAGCCCGCCTTTGAATCCCTCCAGTCCTTCCCGAAACATACGTGCGAGCACCTTTTCCTGCCGTTCATTGAGCTGCCCCCGCAGGCGGTCGTACAGCTTGGTTTTGGCAATGAGAAAATCAATGAGTCGCTGGGTGTGCCGCTGGGCTTCCAGAATGGTTCGAGTGAAATAGATCAGCCAGTCGGTAATGTCCAATGACTTGTTATTGTCCTCCAGGGCCGTGTAATAGGCCTTCCGGTGCTGGCAGATCGTATGGGATAGCGCGATGAGCGTCGGCTGGCCCAAGTTCTGGGACAAGGCCTTTTCCGACAGTGCTCGCCCTATCCGCCCATTGCCGTCTTCAAAAGGATGGATCGACTCGAAGTATAGGTGCGCGATGCCGGCGCGCGTGAGTGCGGGCATCGGCTGCCGCCCCTCCGGTGCCGTGTGGTTGAACCAGGCGAAAAACCGGCTCATCTCCATCGGGACTCTGTGCGATGGTGGCGCCTCGAAATGAACCTTGGGAGTTCCAATGGGGCCTGAAACCACCTGCATCGGGTCCCCTCTGGTTCGGTAGGCGCCGACAGTGGTCAGGTCTTTCCGCCCACGCATCAGCATGCCATGCCAACCGAACAACTGGTTTTCAGAGAGAGCAGTGCTGGAGTGACGATAGAGGTCGGTCATCATGGCGGCAATGCCTTGTTCGGCGGGAGGGATTTTTCTGTTGTCCGCATCCAATCCGAAATTCCGTCGAATCGACGATTGCACGGAGTCGCGGTTGAGTATCTCCCCCTCGATCTCCGAGGTGGTGATGGCCTCGTTGCTGATGAGGTCGATGGTGAGCCGTGTTCGGTCTTCCTCTGCGAGATGCTTTATGGCGCCATGAAGCATTCCTGCTTCATGGATGAAGCGGGTTTCGTTCGGCGCAAAAGCCTCCTTCTCAAAAACGAAGTTCGGCCAGTTCTCTTGTTGCCAATTCCAGGTCATGAGTGATACGGCCCTCTTGTATACCTCATGATAGCCCATTCCTGTGAGTTATAGAAGGTTTTCCTATAGCTCAAGAGGAAAACCCGAGTCGGTTAGGCTGTTTACAGCATTCCGAACGTCCGTTCGAAGAAGGCTTGGGTCAGCTTCATGTGCTGCTCAATATCTGACTGTAAATGTCTCGCTCCTGCCTGCCAGTCGTCGGTGGTGTAGCCGACGCGGCGGGCTAGAAAGATGAACTCTTCTGAGTCAGGCGGAGGAAGCACCAGATCCTTGGCGTTGCCCCGTACCATACGCAATCCGTCGATCAACGTTCTCGTGAAGACGTAGGCTTTCCGGAGGCTCTCCCCATCGGCGCGATTGACCAGTCCTGCTTCCACCAGGGCTGCGAGGGCCTGCAGGGTGTTCGGGGTGCGGAGACTTGGGCGTTTGTGGCCATGTATCACTTGGAGATACTGCACTGCATATTCGATGTCGATGACTCCGCCCTGGCTGTACTTCACGTTGATCTTGCCTGGCGCGACCAGTTGTCGGAGTTGTTGCTTCCGGAGGTCCAGTGCCGTGGGGATGTCCCAGGGGGCTCCGCCATAGACGAAAGAATCCCGGTATGCCTCCAGTCGATGGCCCAATGCAGCATCGCCTGCGATATGCCGCAGCTTGATCAAGGCCTGCCGCTCGTAGGGGGCGGCGAGTCCGGTCGGACTGTAGTAGCGGCAGACCTCCTCGAAGGCATTGGCCAGGGAGCCCTTGCCTCCATGAGGGCGCAATCGCACATCGAGGTGAAAGATGCCTTCCTGTTTGGTTTCGATCCAGCCCAGGAGTTCCTGTGCCAGCCGTTCAAAGAATTCGCTGTTTTCAATACCCTTTCTCCCGTTGGTCTTGCCCGATCCCCCGTAGACGAAGAGCACCTCGATGTCCGAGGCGTAGCCGAGCTCGCGCCCTCCGAGTTTTCCCAGGCCGAGGACGGCAAAGGGGCAGGGTTTCTTGTTGGCCAGCCTGGGGCTTCCATAGGCCTTCTCCAGCTTGGCTCGACAGTCTGCGACGCTCCGTTCCATGATGACTTCTGCCAGTTCCGTGAGGGCGAGCGAAAAGTCTGGAAGATTGCTGGAGGGTTCGACGATATGTTTCATGTCGATCCGGAAGAGCTCCCGATCCTTAAACCGGTTCAGGGCTTCCTTGCGCGCCTCGTCCGTTTTGGCGCGAGCGATCAGCCGGTTGAGTTCTTTCCTGAGGGTTGGCTGCGGCTTGATGAGGGGCGCATCGCGGTATTCCGTGAGCAAGGGGAGCAGGTTGCCATGTTGGCGGCGGAGAAAGTCTTCCCATAAATAGTCGCTGGCGCCGAGCAGTCGCGCGAGCAAGGGGAAGGTTTTCTTGTCGCTGATGAAGTCGAGCGCCTCCTGTTTGCCCTTCTTGCCTGTGTCGGCGACGATGAGATCCAGAAATTGGTCGAAGGATTCGAGGGCCTTGCCAGGATCGGGAGCCCAGGTGAGCGCATGGGTGAATTGTTTGATGAGGACGGCGGTCAGGCGCAGTTGCTGCTGATCGGCTGGGTCGAGCAGTTTCTGCCCATAGCGGTTCCTGACATGAAAGCGATCGTGGAGCTTGGTTCCGTCGCTTTCGAACTGGGCCTTGGCGATATAGATGTTCCTCATGGCCAGGGCATTGGCGAAGGCATAGAGGAAAGCCGGGGTATCCTCCGATCGGATGTCCATGACCGTATCGGTCGGCGATTGACTGTTGTCGAAGGTGATCTGGACTGTATGGAGCAGGCCGGTGAAGGCACTTCGCTGCCGGCCTAACCGTTCGACGAGCCTGCGATTGACATATTGGCGGGCCTCGTCGAACTGCCCTACCTCCAGCAGCTGCATCATGTGGGTCAGGGCCTCTGTGAGGGCCTGCTGTTCCGGCGCAGCAAATCGTTCGCCACTCACCGGATACACGAGGAAGACATCCACGATCTTCTTGCGGCTCAGGCTGGGGCGGCTCTTGGACCGTTTCGCTGGCCCGGCTGTGGCCAGCCTGGTTGGATGGGCTGCCGCGTCGGCAAACGTATAAATGCGCCCCTCTTCGATGTTCAGGCCGAAGGCAGAGAGCAGGCCGCAGATCGTGGCGAACTCGGAGAAGTAGTCGTAGGCGACGATGCTCAACTCGATATGCTGATCCCGCCCAGGGCGCACCGACAGTTCACAGGGATGGTCCTGTGTCAGTCGGCTGGTCAGCTGGATGTGGTGTGCAATGGTTTTGGCGGGGAACCGTTCGAAGTATTCGGCGTCCATCCGTGACACGAAGTCCCGGAGGACCTCCTCCTCGACCGTGGGACAGAGGGGGGCCAAGGTCGCGATCAGGGATTCTCTCGTGTCCGGCTTGTCCGCCATGCGTCGAGTATAGCCCAAGCCTGCTTCATTGTGTGAGTGCGGGGGGGCCGCTATAATGCCCGCCTATGGCAGATCGTCTCAACAAGCCGGTGAAGCGTGCGGCTCTGCCTGATCCCACTCCTATTATCTTGGCTTCCGGGCTGGACCAAGGCCAGGTTGAATCGATCCTGCGATCCTACGGGCTCAGTCGCATTCAGGACGCCGATGCGAATCTGCAGTCGATGGCCGGCGATCCGCACCAGCGGCGACAGTTAGCGGAGATCCTGCCTCTGTTGCTTGAGGCAGTCGGGAAGACCGCCGATCCCGATCAGGCCTTGAACCATTGGGAACGGTGGCTCGCCAGCGGAGTCAGCCGGTCGGCCATTCTGGAATATCTGCGCAGCTCTCCCCGCATGTTGGATCTGGTCTGTTCAATCTTCGGGAACAGCGACTCCCTCGCCTTTACCCTCGTCCGCGATCCTCTGCTGATCTACTGGCTGGCCGAACAGCATGTCTTGTCCAGCGCGCCAACGAGGGTCGGGATGGAGCGGGCGGTCCGGCAACAGGTCGGGCTGGTGACCGCCACGGAACTCAAGTTGGACGGGCTCAGGCGGTTCCGCCGTCGTGAGATGCTGCGTATCGGGGTGCGGGATCTGCTTCGTCTGGCGGATGTGGTGGAAACCACTGCCTCCCTCTCGGACCTGGCGTCGATCCTGATCGACGAGGCCTGTCGCATCGTGGATACAGACTTGCGGGCTCAGTACGGCATTCCCATGCACAAGAACCGGCAGGGGCGGTGGGTGGAGACCGGCTTTACCGTCATCGGGATGGGGAAGCTGGGTGGCCATGAGTTGAATTACAGTTCCGATGTGGACCTGCTCTATGTCTGCGAATCCCATGAGGGGGAGACCAGGCCTGTGAAGTCCGGACGGGCGAAGGCGAAGGGGCCTGTGCCGCGCGGGATTTCCAATGAAGAATATTTTGAACGGCTCGCGCGGGAGTTGACGAAGGTGCTGACCGAGCAGACCCATGAGGGGTATGTCTATCGAGTGGACCTCCGCTTGCGGGCGGAAGGTTCTGTGGGGCAGCTGACTCGTACGCTCGATGCTTATGCCAAATACTATCGGACCAGAGGGCAGGTGTGGGAACGACTGGCCCTCTTGAAGGCCTGGCCTGTGGCTGGCTCCATGAAGGTCGGAAAGACCTTCATCAAGAAGGTGCGGCCCTTTGTCCTGTTTCCCTCGTCGAAAGGGTCTGATCTCGAAGAGGGGCTTGCGGTCGTGCAGGAGGTCCGGTCGGTCAAGGAACAGATCGATGCGAAGATGGCGGAGCGAGGACAGGAGCGGCGCAATGTGAAGCTGGGGGTCGGGGGGATCAGGGAGATCGAGTTTTTCGTCCAGACGATTCAAGTGTTGGGAGGCCAGCGCATTCCTGCGCTTCTCGACCGCAGTACGCTGGGCGCGCTCACGCGATTCGTTCCGCTCAAGCTGATTTCCGGTAAGGAGCGGGATGCGCTGACGGCGGCCTATGTGTTTCTGCGCGATCTGGAACATAAGCTGCAGATGGTGCACGACTTACAGACCCACGCGTTGCCGGACGAGGAAGACGAGCTTGAACGTTGCGCGATTCGTATGGGCTATGACGGAGCCGATCGGCCGACGGCGCTGAAACAGTTTCAAGCCGACCATGTGGCCCATCGGACCCTTGTGCATGACATCTTCCGCTCCTTCTTCGACAGTCCCAAGACCTCGCTTCACTTCAAGGCGACCCTGCGCGCCATGAAGGCGGCGGGCTAGCGGGCTAGCAAGTCCGCGCGGACATCAGCCCGGACCGCATACGTAGTACGTAGTAACCTCAATGGGGTGCTGGCCAGGCGAGATCTGAGCGTGTAGACTCAGCGCCATTGAGCGTGATTTCGCTCGTTCGGCCATTTGGCATATGGGCATCATGGCGTTATTCAAGCAACTCCCTCCTATCGTCGGACAGGCCATGCGAGGCCTGCTGGTCGGCTGCGTTGTGCTCCTCTGTGCGTTTCTGGGCCTGCTCGAGCCTGGTGAACGGTGGAGCTTGAACGAACTATTTGCCCTGCGAGGCGCAAGCCTTCCCCATACATCGGTCCTGATCGTGTCCATCGCGGAAGATTCGTTCGATGAGCTGAACCTCGCCTGGCCCTGGCCTCGCGCTCTGCACGGGGAACTGCTCGATCGAATCAGCCAAGGCCATCCCGCTGTTGTGGGATTCGACATCCTGTTTCCAGAGCCCTCTGCCAGAGGGCCGGAAGACGATAGAGCCCTGGCCGAAGCAGTCGAGCGAGCCGGCCCTGTGGTTCTGGCTGCTGCGCTGACCACCGTCCAGGATGGCCGGTACCTCAAAGAAGACCTGAATGCGCCGACCTCCGCGATCCGGCAGCAGGCTGCGGGGTTCGGCTTCGTCAACCTTGTCCTCGACAACGATGCCGCCGTCCGTTCGGCTGAGGCCAGCCGAATGTTTCAGGGGCAGGAGATTCCCGGCTTTGCCTTGGCTGTGGCCCAGGCGGCTTTCTCACAGGGAATCACGAACGTACCCTCGGCCACCGTTCCATTCTTGATCAACTATCGCGGCGGACCGAAGACCTTTCAGACCATTCCCTATTATCAGGTGCTCAACGGCGAAGTTTCACCGGAAGTCTTCACGGGGAAGATCGTGTTGATCGGCGCGACCAGTCCCGTCTTGCACGATGTGTATCCGACTCCTGTTTTTCCCAGCGGAGAGATGGCAGGAGTGGAGATCCAAGCCAATGTGCTGGACAACCTCTTGGCTGGCGATCCTCTGACAAGGGCTCCTCGCGCGCTTGCCGTGCTCTGCGCGCTGCTCGCCGGTGTGACAGCGGTCTGGCTGACGAACCGGCTGCGGCCGCTGGCTGGGCTGGGGGCGAATATCGGAATCGGATTGGCCCATGGCGGCGTGGTGGTGGCCGTATTCCTGTGGGACTACCGTGTGATGGAGTTGCTGCCTGTGCCTTTGGCGCTCCTCGCTGGGTACGGGGCCACGGTGATTGAAAATTTCGTGAAGGAACAACAGCAGCGCGCCCTGCTGATGCAGTTGTTTTCGAAACATGTGTCTCCGGAAATCGCGGAGACCATTTGGCGGCAGCGCGAAGACTTTCTGGAGGGGGGGCGTCTGCGCTCACAGAAGGCGACCGCCACGGTCCTGTTTTCCGATCTGAAAGACTTTACGCCGGTTGCTGAACAGCTGGACGCTCAGGCGTTGATGGGGTGGCTCAACGACTATATGGACCTCATGGCGCAAGTGGTCATGAAGCATGGCGGCGTGGTGGATGACTATTACGGGGATGCGATCAAGGCGAATTTCGGCGTGCCCTTTGCGCAAGCCTCTGCCGAAGGGATCACGCGAGATGCGGCGAGCGCGGTCGAGTGCGCCTTGGCCATGGGAACGGAGCTGCGGCGATTGAACGGGGTCTGGTCCTCGCAAGGCCTTCCGTCGGTCGGGATGCGCATCGGTATTTACACCGGCGACGTGGTGGCAGGTTGTGTCGGGAGCGCCCAGCGGCTGAAATTTACGACGGTGGGCCATACCGTCAATACGGCGTCTCATCTGGAGAGCTTCGAGAAGGAATTGGGCCAGGATGATCTGGCACACAATCCCTGCCGCATTCTGATCGGCGAGTCCACGGCCGAGTTGCTTGGCGGGAAGTTCTGGATGGACCGAGTCGGGACGTTGAGCCTGAAGGGGAAATCGAGCAGCGTGATGGTGTATCGTGTGTTCGGCGCCATCGAGGATCGGCCTTCGGCGGTGCAGGCGGCCAATCAACGCAAGTTTCTGCGAGTGCCTCTCAATGGCGAGGCCTATGTGTCGAACGGGTTTCAGGCCCATGTGAAGGTGCGAGATCTCAGCATCGGAGGCCTGGCCGTGTCGCAGCTGGCGCAATCGCTTGCTGTCGGAAAGTCGGCGCAGCTCAGGCTGGGACTTCCCGGTGAACAATTGCCGGTTCGCGCGAGTGGGACCGTCGTCTGGGCCACGTCCGATCGCGCGGGATTCTCCTTCCAGGAGATGAGCGATGCCGATCGTCTGGTGCTGCAGAATTTCCTCGATGGGCAGAGGGAAAAACTCGAACAGGTCGGTGTCGAGTGAGTCTGTCCATGCACTATCGTAGAGGATTCGCGGCACATTGCCGCTGGCACGTTTGGGTTACAGGGGTGACGCAGGAAGGGCCTATGCAGATTATCGTCGCATTGTTCGTGTTGGCGATCTTTTGCCCGGCGTTGACGCTCGCCCAAGTTGCGTCGCCCCCGCAACCGGCTGGAGTGGTGACGAACCTGGCCGGAGTCGCTTCAGTGGTTCGGCTGGCGGCTGCCGAACCGTCCCGCCTTCAGTTTAAGGACCCGGTGTATGCCGGGGATATGATCAGCACCGCCGCGGACTCGATCGTCCGGGTGTTATTGGGTGGCAAGGCGCTGATCACGATTCGCGAGTTCTCGAACTTCACCATCACCGAAGAGCCGAATCGATCCACCGTGAACCTCGCGAGCGGAAGCGTGACGCTGGCCGTGGCGCGTCAGCGCATGAAGCCGGGCGAGCAGGTGGATGTTCGGACGCCGAATGCGATCGCGGCTGTTCGAGGCACGGTTCTGCTGGTGGAGGTGGAGTCTCCTGTTGCTGCTGCGGGCGGGTCCGGCGGTGAGCAATCGGTCAGCACGTTCTCCGTGCTGAAAGGGTCGGTCGAAGTGTCCTGCGCCGCCGCGGGCTGCTCGGGGAGTAAAATCGTTCATGCCTTCGAGGCAGTGCGGGTCTCCGGGCTGCAGATGGGGGCGGTAGAACCGATTTCACAGACAAAGGCCGCCAGCCTCGCCGGCAGATTCCATGTGCCCCTGCAACCGATGGATTCGTCGGATGACAACAACAGAAAGAAAACGGCGAAACGAGAGATGTCGAAGGCGATGGCGCTTGCGAAGGTGCTCGCTCCCAATAGCGTGGGCGCACAGGCGACTGAGGGAGAGGCTAAGCAATCATCCACGGCGAAGGCTGACGGGAATGCGGCGGCTGCGCCAGGCCAAATTGGTTCGCATGGAGATGCCGCTCTCGCGAACGCATCTTTCAGCGTAAGTACGCAGGCGGCTGAGGGAGAGGCGAAACAACCATCCTCGGCGGCCGCTGGTGGGAATGCGGCTGCTGCGCCAGGCCAAACTGGTTCGCATGGAGATGCCGCTCTTGTGAGCGCGTCCTCGCCGCTCGTGAGTTCATCCGGCAGTACGATTGCCGCAAGTGCCACAGCCCTTGTTCCTACTTCTGTCCGGCAGCAGAGTCAGTCGCAAACACTGTTGCCAGGGTCCGGAGCAGGACCGGCTCCGTTGCTCACAGAGGCCGCCACAGAAAGGGGCAGCAGTGGATCAGGAAATTCAAACTCAAGCTTCTCTCAGCGCGCTCAGGAGAGGCGGCACTCCCGTCGCTGACGTCGGTAGGGTGTTCATCCTTCCCATGGCCTGAAGCCGGATTCCTGTCGATCAACAATCCCGCCAGTAAGTCATCACGCTACTCCTATTCCCTACGGCAGCCTATCCGTCCTTGTCAGTCTGAGTCCCTCTATCCCGATCCATGCAACTAGAGTCTCATCTCTTCGTCCGGCTAGAATCCCCAAGCCAGACTGAGGGTATTGACGAGACGGTTGTAGTTGAACATGAAGGGGAGGTTGGCGCGGCTGAAGGTGGCTTGGACATCATAGGTGAGGACGACGTTGCGCGGGAGGGGCTGTTCGATGCGGAAGACATGGTTTTGTTCGTAGACCTCTTGCCTGACCGTGCCTGGGTCGTCTGGTGGGAAGATGGAGTTGGGGTTCTGGTATTTCCGATAGTGGAAGTCGAAATCGTACTTCAGTCGCATCTCCCACCAGGGTAGCGTGTATTGCGCGCCGAGGAGCAGCCGGTGTCCGTGATAGGACCAGTGGAGGCCCTTGGCATCCTCAATGTCGTGCTGATAGCCGAGACGGATGATGTGCCGATCGTTGTTGAACCGGAAAGCGTGGGTGACGCCGACCATCCAGTTTTTAGCGTCGCGGTTCTCGTCCGGATTCGTGCCGCCTCCGATGAGGAACAGATCGGAAAAGTCCTTTACTTGCAGCCGGCCTAACAGGCTGGTGAGATGGCGGTCGTTCTCGACCAGCGTGGCGACGAGGCTGCCGGAATGCCGGTTCATGAAGCGGCTGCCGCTCAAGGTTGTATAGTCGTAGGTGTATTGTCCGGCCAGTTGAAACGGCATCGAGCCTACGGTGCCGGACCGCGTCAGCCCGGCTCCGCCTAATATGTTCTCGATGTTGAAGAACGGCAGGTCGTTGTTGAAGGTCTTAAAGTAGGATGCGGTGACCGTCGATTCCCACCCTGCAGCCCGGAACCAGGCATAGTCGCCTCGAGCCGACAGCAGTTCGCCTCGTGAATGGCTTTTCCTGTTTCGCAGATCGGCAAGCAGGGCATCGTTGAGAGAGTTGGGATCGACGGCCTGGCCTCCCTGTGGATTGACCGAGACGTTGGTGTCGTAGTAGGCCCCCATGCGCAGTTCGCCGTGGAGCCGCCGGTCCCGGGCCTGCGCGGTGACGATGGTATCGCGTAACCGGTCGGCTGTGCCGGTCAGCGGAGAGACGGTTCGTATGCGGCTGGCCTCTTCCAACGAACTGATGGCTTGTTCCGGGAGGCCGGTGATCGCCAGTGCCAGCCCCGAATAAAACTTTGCGAGTTGCTGGAGTTCAGGATCGGTGATCCTGCCGAACCGAAAGGCCGTGACGGCGTCGGCATACTCCTTCTGCCGGTAGCGGAGAAAGCCGAGGTAGTAGGCGAGGTTCTCCGTCTCAGGTTGCGCGGCGAAGACGTCTTCGAAGAGCGGTTTGGCCTGGTCGTATTGTTCGAGCCGGAAATGTGCCAGCCCAAGCTGGTAGGTGATGGCTGCATCACTCGGGGCCAGCTGTTTGGCGTGATTCAAGGCGGCAATGGCCTGGGCATATTGCTCCTGGCTGGTGAGGACGATGCCCATCTGGTAGAGCGCTTCGATGTGATCCGGGTTGATGGCCAATGCTTCGCGGAGCAGGGCCAGCGCGGCATCGTACTTTTTGTCTTCATAGTCGAGAATGGCTTGGGCCACGTAGACGTCCGCTTCCGAACTTTGCGCGAAGGCCGAGGGAATAGCCTGTAGCAAACTGATTCCAATAAGGAAGAAGAGGACGGCGGCTGCCTTCTTCATGTCCTTTTGTCGGTGGGCCATTTTGGGGGATGCTCCGGTTCGATGTTCGTTGGTGCAGGCGTGCAGGGGGGCGAGGGGGTCTGACTGTTAGGCCCACGTCCGCGAACTTGGCCGCTTAATTCAAGCTCATATGTTCAAGGGCCACAGCGGTGAGCGTGGAAATAATGGTGAGGACAGCGAGATCGTCGTGATTCAGGCAGGCATTCCCTCGTTTATTCATGACTTGGATCACGCCAATGGGAGCGCCATCCCAGCCTTTGAGTGGGACCGTAATCATGTCGCGCGTGATGGAGCCGGTCGCCCGGTCGACTTTTTTGAAATGGCGCACGTCGGCTTGTGCATCGGACACGATGTCAGGCGTACCGGTCGTATAGACCGCTCCTGCGATGCTCTCATGCCAGGGAACGGCGATGCCTGGGGCTGCGGGATTTTCACCGATGGAATGATGGAAGATCAATGCGCGGGTGTCCGGGTCGGCAAGTAGAATCGACCCATTTTCTGCATCGGCCGCCTCCAGTGCAATATGGAGCGCTTGCTCAAGCAGATCTTGCAATTGCATTTCCTGAGAAAAGAGTTCAGCCATGCGCTGAGCCGCTTCGACTCCTCGTCCCCTGCTGGCGAGGAGCTGATCCTGATTATGCTCGGTTGGCGAGTCCGATGAGTAGGATGTGCTCATGGGCATTCTCTTTGTGTAGGAGCCGACACCTGCACGGCGACTTCCCCGAATACTAGCACTATTGAAGAGGAAAAGTCCTAGGGCCTTGCCTGGAGGAGGCCGCTGGGGGGCTCGTCGCACGGTGTCAGCCAAAAACACGAAGGCCTCAGCGGGATCACCGCTGAGGCCTTCGCTGCACATTCCGAGCTATCAGCTATACGCTAGTAGCTCGTACTCTGTTCTTAGTACATGCCTTCCATGCCGTGGTTGTGACCACCTGCACCACCGCCGGCTGCTTCCTTCTTCTCTTCCGGCAACTCGGTGATCATGACCTCGGACGTGAGCAACAGGCCCGCGACGCTCGCGGCGTTCTGCAACGCGCAACGAGACACCTTGGTCGGGTCGATGATGCCGGCCTTGATCATGTCCACATATTCCTCGGTCGCGGCGTTGTAGCCGACGCTGAGGTTCTTGTCGTTGCGAACCTTCTCAACGATGACGGATCCTTCCATCCCGGCATTGGCCGCGATCTGACGGATCGGCTCTTCGAGCGCGCGGCGGATGATGTTGACACCCACCTGCTGCTCGGCGTTCAACTTGAGCGCATCCAAGGCACCGATGCAACGGAGATAGGCCGTTCCGCCGCCCGGGACGATGCCTTCTTCGACGGCTGCCTTGGTGGCGTGCAACGCGTCTTCGACGCGCGCCTTCTTTTCCTTCATTTCGGTCTCGGTCGCGGCACCGACGTTGATGACGGCCACACCGCCCACGAGCTTCGCGAGGCGCTCTTGGAGCTTCTCACGATCGTAGTCCGAGGTCGTCTCGTCGATCTGCGCTTTGATCTGCTTCACGCGGCCTTCAATCTTCTTCGGATCGCCAAAGCCTTCCACGATCGTGGTGTTGTCCTTATCGACCGTGACGCGCTTGGCGCGGCCGAGGTCCGTGAGCTTCACGTTCTCCAGCTTGATGCCGATGTCTTCCGAGATCACCTGGCCGCCGGTGAGGATCGAGATGTCTTCCAGCATGGCTTTGCGGCGATCGCCGAAGCCAGGGGCCTTGATGGCGGTCACGTTGAGCGTGCCGCGGAGCTTGTTCACCACGAGGGTGGCCAAGGCTTCGCCTTCCACGTCTTCCGCGAGGATGACGAGGGGCTTGCCCATCTTGGCAACCTGCTCGAGGACCGGGAGCAAGTCCTTCATGCTGCTGATTTTCTTCTCGGAGATGAGGATGAGCGGATCTTCCATGACCGCTTCCATCCGCTCGGCGTTGGTCACGAAGTAGGGGGAGATGTAGCCGCGATCGAACTGCATGCCTTCGACCACGTCCAGCGAGGTGGTCATGGACTTGGCTTCTTCGACCGTGATCACGCCGTCTTTGCCGACCTTCTCCATCGCTTCTGCGATGAGGTCGCCGATGGTCTTGTCATTGTTGGCCGAAATCGTGCCCACCTGGGAGATCTCGGTCTTGTTCTGGCAGGGCTTGCTCAGCTTCTTGAGCTCATTGATGACGACTTCGACGGCCTTGTTGATCCCGCGTTGGATTTCCATCGGGTTCGCGCCGGCGGTGATGTTCTTCACGCCTTCACGATAGATCGCCTGGGCCAACACGGTCGCGGTCGTGGTGCCATCGCCTGCCGTATCGCTGGTCTTGCTGGCGACTTCACGCACGAGCTGGGCGCCCATGTTCTCGTAGGGGTTCTTGAGTTCGATCTCTTTGGCGACAGTCACGCCGTCTTTGGTGATCGTCGGGGCGCCGAACTTCTTGTCGAGAATCGCGTTGCGGCCCTTGGGTCCGAGTGTTGCCTTGACGGCGTCGGCGAGCTGATTCACCCCTCTGAGGATGGATGCGCGCGCGGCGTCACCGTACATAAGTTGCTTTGCCATTATGGTATGCCTCCCTTAAAAAGTATCGTCGTCGTGAATAGTGGTGCTTAGCTGTTGAAGACGCCGAGGATGTCTTCTTCCTTGAGGATCAAACATTCCTCGTCTTCGATCCGGAGCTTGCTGCCTGAGTACTTGTCGAAGAGGACCTGGTCGCCGACCTTCACGCTCTCGACCTTCTTGCCGATGCCCTGGACGATGCCACGTTGTGGCTTCTCTTTGGCGCTATCCGGCACGTAGATTCCGCCGGAGGTGCGGTCCAATTCCTCGGTGTAGGTGACGAATACCCGGTCACCCAGAGGCGAGAACCCCTTGGTTAAGTCCTTCTTCTCTTTGGTTGCAGTGCTCATAACGATACCCTCCTCCTAAAGTTAACCCAGTGAAAATAAACGAGATAGAACAGGTTCGAACTCGATGGCGTAACCGTGATACTCCCGAACGAGCAGAAACTCTGGTCCGCTAGCACGGGGGTAAAGATAGCCTCGGGTTCGTCCAAGTCAAGGGGGAGACATGAGGAAATTCTTCCGCGCCCTCAAGAACAGGGACAGCGGAAGCATAACCTATTAAGAATTGGATATTCTAGACCTTCTTTCGGTGGGGGTAGGCGAGGTCAGATCCGTAAGCGGTCGAAGTCCTTGATATCTTTCTTAATATAGTCGCGTAATCGCTTGATAATGCGAGCCTCCAGCTGCCTGGTTCGTTCTTTCGTAATGTGGTACTTGGCGCCGAGATCCTCCAGGGTGAGGGGGCTTTCTGAGAGAATCCGGTTTCGCAGGATGTCCTCGTCCCGTTCGTCGAGCGTTTTGGCGAATTCTGCGAGCTTGGCACGGAAGAGGGTCTGTAATTGGGTCTGCGCCAGCTGCTCGTCCGCCGGTACTTGTTGCGAAGGCAGCACATCCAGCAGGCTGCCTTCCTGGTCTTCGCCGAGAGGTTGGTCCAGCGAGAGTTCCCAGTTGCCCAGCCTCTGCCCCATCTCGATGACGTCCCGCTCCCGCACATTCAAACGGTCCGCCAGGAGCTTCGTATCCGGGGCGAAGCCTTCCCGTTCCAGCTTCGCCTTTTCTTTTTTGAGATTGTAGAACAGCTTCCGTTGATCCTGCGTCGTCCCGATTTTGACCAGCCGGTAGGTATTCAGCAGATAGCGCAGGATATAGGCGCGCGACCACCAGGCGGCATAGGCGTAAAAACGCACGTTTTTCGAGGGGTCGAATTTCTTGATGGCATGCATCAACCCGACGTTGCCCTCTTGAATGAGGTCCATGTGGTCGGCGCCTGTATGGAGGTACTCGGAGGCAATCGCCAGGGAGACGCGCAGGTTGGCCATGATGAGCTTCACGGCGGCATCGCGGTCTCCGTTGGTTCGATATTCATGGAACAGGCGGAGTTCTTCTTCTTTGGAGAGGTAGGGGTAGCGGCGGACTTCAGCCAGGTATTGCTGGAGTGCCGTGACCGGCGCCACAGCCGTGATATCGGAGGCCAGTTGGCCGTCCGGCGCTGCGCCGTGAGGCTGTTCAGGGGGTGGATTGATTTCGGCGATCTCATCCTCGGACGGTTCCAGGACCTCCGGTTCGATCGGTTCTTCGTCGAGATCCTTCTTGCTCGGACTCATAACAGCGAGAATAACATAAGAGACTTTGGCCTGGTGCTGAAAAAGTCCGCTTGTTTCGTTCCCTTGCGCGGATGAAAGCCGGTCTCATATAGTGATCAGCTCTTTGGCTGGGAGATGGACGATTGTGATGACAGAGATGTTTCTCGCGCTGACCCGTGGCCATTGGCCGAGCGTGATCGGCGCCTGGCTGCACCTCGCGGTCAGTTTTATGGTGTGGTTGCTGATGGGGGCCTTGAGCCTGACCTTCGCGCAGGATCTCCAGCTCAGCCAGGCTGACATCGCGCTGGTGGTGTCGCTCCCTCTGCTGAGCGGCGCGGTGTTTCGCGTGGTTGCCGGCTGGAGTAGCGATTGGTACGGGGCGAAACCGACCGGGGTGCTGATTCTGGTGGCAGAGCTGGCGGTCGTCCTCTGGGGATGGCTGGGCGTCCAGAGTTACGTCGAGTTGTTGCTCGTGGCCTTCCTGCTCGGTATCGGCGGGGCGAGCTTTGCTGTGACCTTACCCCTGGCCGGCCGCACCTATCCAGCCGCTCATCAAGGGCTGGTCTTGGGTCTTGTCGCGTCGGGCAATGTCGGCACGGTGCTGATTCTTTTCGGCGCGCCACGCATAGCGGTTACAGGCGGATGGCACGCGGTCTTCGGATGGATGGTGTGGCCGATTGTCATCACCCTGGCGGTCTTTCTGTTCCTCGTGCGCGACGATCGCCAGAACCGGCGAGCTGAACGGGATACTCATTGGTGGCATAGTGTGGCTGCGATGATCCGGCAGCCGAAGGCCTATTGGCTCTGCGGACTCTATGCGGTGACATTCGGCGGGTTCGTCGGGTTTTGCAGTATCCTTCCGCTTTTTTCCCACGAGCAGTATCAGGTGGATGGGATCGCGGCCGGCTCGATTGCCGCCCTCTGTGGATTGGTGGGCAGTCTCATCCGTCCGCTGGGAGGCCATGCGGCAGACCGGATCGGCGGTCTGCGGACCCTTCTGTTGTCATTGCCCCTGGTGGTGGGGGGCCTTGCGGTGCTTGGCGACGTGAGCGATGTCCGTATCGCCGTGATGCTGATTGTCGTGGCAGTCGGAGCGATGGGGGTCGGCAACGGAGTGATTCTCCAGTTGGCGTCTGAGTGGTTTCCCAGACAGATCGGGCTCGCGTCCGGTGTCGTGGGGGCAGCAGGCGGGCTAGGAGGCTTTCTCCTGCCGCTCTGGTTGGGGACGCTGAAAGAGGTGACCGGCTCCTATCGAGCCGGCTTATGGGTTTTCAGTTTGGCGGCAGCTTGTGCCTGGGGCACGGTGCTGCTGGCTGAACGGCGGGCACGCCGGGCCACCAATCCTATGGATGTGCCGGGCAGTTTTTCCCGTTGACAGTGAGGGTCGAAACAAGGTTATTGTGGTGCGTCAGTAGCGGGCGATAACTCCGCGGAATTGTAGGAAACCATGGCCTCTCCCTTTCATAGTATCGAAGACGCAATCAAAGACATCAAAAAGGGGAAATGCATCATCCTCGTCGATGATGAAGATCGTGAGAACGAAGGCGATCTTGTCATTGCCGCCGAACATGTGACGCCTCAGGCCATCAATTTCATGGCCAAACATGCCCGTGGATTGATCTGTCTCGCCCTGACCCCTCAGCGGGTGGAGGAGCTCCAGCTGCCGCAGCAGGCGGCGGAGAATACCGCCAC
This sequence comes from Nitrospirota bacterium, assembly GCA_026387665.1. Taxonomy (NCBI): domain Bacteria; kingdom Pseudomonadati; phylum Nitrospirota; species Nitrospirota bacterium. The sequence goes on along the minus strand of JAPLLG010000011.1, from coordinate 59,555 downwards.
GTTCGGCACGGCCTTCACTGTGTCCATCGATGCGCGCAAAGACATTACGACCGGCATTTCTGCCGCGGATCGGGCCACGACCATTCATGTGGCGATCGATCCGAAGTCGAAGCCCAGCGACCTGGCGAAGCCCGGTCATATTTTCCCCTTGAAGGCGCAGCAGGGCGGCGTGTTGCGGCGCGCCGGGCAGACGGAGGGTTCTGTCGATCTGGCGCGATTGGCCGGACTGAATCCCGCCGGTGTGATCTGCGAAATCATGAACGAGGACGGCACCATGGCGCGCGTGCCGGAGCTGGCGAAGTTTGCCAAGGTGCACAAGCTGAAGATGGTCACGATCAAGGCGCTCATTGAATATCGCATGCAGCGCGAGACCTTTGTGCGGCGGATGGCCAGTGCGCGGCTGCCGACGACGTTCGGCGATTTTGAAGCGGTGGCGTTCGAAAATGAAGTGGACGGCATCACGCATATTGCCCTGGTGAAAGGGCGAGTCGATGGCGGGGAGCGGACGCTCGTCCGCGTGCATTCCGGTTGTTTGACGGCCGATGTGTTGGGCTCCATCCGGTGCGATTGCCGGGACCAGCTCCATAAGGCGATGGAAATGATTCAGAAGGAAGGGCGCGGGGTCCTGCTCTATCTGAATCAGGAAGGGCGCGGCATCGGCCTGCTCAACAAGATCCGGGCCTATGGGTTGCAAGACCAGGGCTGCGATACGGTCGAGGCGAATTTGCAGTTGGGATTCAAGGCGGACCTGCGCGATTACGGCGTGGGAGCGCAGATCCTCGTCAATCTCGGGTTGCATCAGATCCGGCTTATCACGAACAATCCGCGCAAGATCGTCGGGATCGAAGGGTATGGATTGAAAGTAGTCGAGCGGGTGCCGATCGAGATCCAGCCAGGCGCGTCGAACGTCCGGTATCTGCGAACGAAAAAGAATAAAATGGGGCACATCCTTAAAAAGGTATAACGGCTGCTGAAAATGGCCCCCAGCTTCGTTCTCGGCTCAAAACGATCCTCAACGTACCCTAGAGGGTACGCCTCCGGTCGTTTCTCGCCTGCGGCCTCGCTGGATGACCATTTTGAGCAGCCTGCTATCGTCGTTTAGTAAGGCGTAAAAGAAGTTTGTTAAGGTGTCGTTTGACGTGTTGGTTGCCTCGATTGTAGCCCGTATGGAAAGAATTGGTACATGAAGCTTCGTAAAGGTTCTCAGAATGCGACGGGGTTGCGGTTCGGGATTATCGTCGCGAAGTTCAATAAATTCGTTACGGGCAAGCTGTTGAGTTCCTGCGTCGAGGAGTTGACCGAGCGGGGCGTCCATGCCGACGACATCGAGGTGGTGCGGGTGCCGGGGGCCTTCGAGCTGCCCTTGGTCGCGCGGACGATGGCGCGGACGAAACAGTTCCATGCGGTGATTTGCCTCGGGGCGGTCATTCGCGGCGATACGCCGCATTTCGACTACATCAGTGCGGAGGCCAGTCGCGGGATCGGGCAGGCGGCGTTGGATGCCGACGTGCCGATCATCTTCGGCGTGCTGACAACGCATACGATTGCGCAGGCGATTGAGCGGGCTGATCCGGCTAAGTTCAACCGCGGCGGGGAAGCGGCTAAATCTGCGATCGAAATGGCGACGGTCATGCGTTTGTTGCGGGCGGGTGAGGAGCCTCAGTCCGGTACTGCCGTATCGCGAGTCCGGAAAGCTACGAAGCGGGCGCCGCGAAAGCGCAGGGCCTAGCTATGGGATCTCGTCATCAAGCCAGGGAGCGGGCGCTCCAGATTTTGTTTCAGTACGACATTCACGGCAAGCCGGGCCTTTGGCTGGATATGTTCTGGAAAGAGAACGAGGCCTCGGCCGAGGCGAGAGCCTTTGCAGAACGACTCGTGGCCGGGGTGTTAGAGCAGAAGCCGGAGCTGGACGCCCTCATTACCCAATACGCGACCAATTGGAAGATCAGCCGCATGCCGATTGTGGATCGCAATATTCTGCGAGCCGGTGTCTATGAACTGCTCTGGATGGATGATGTGCCGGCCAAGGTGACGATGAATGAAGCCGTCGAGTTGGCGAAAAGTTTCGGCGACGAGGAAGCCTCGAAGTTTGTGAACGGCATTCTGGATAAGGTCTTGAATCAGGAATTGACGCTGTCCGCCAAACGGGCCGAAGCAGCTGGCGCAAAGGGTAAGCCGTGAGAGGTGAAACGTTGAAGCCCATGGCATCCGGCTCCTTTTCTTACGTTTCACGAGGTTGTCATGATTGAGCGTTATACCCGTCCCAAGATGAAGGCCATTTGGGATGTGAAACGGAAGTACGAGATTTGGCTCGAAGTCGAGTTGGCGGCCTGCGCGGCCTTCGAGCGGGCAGGACAGGTTCCACGAGGCACGTCGGCCCGTATCGCGAAGAAAGCCAAGATCGACGTGAAGCGGATCGACAGGATCGAGAAGGTGACGAAGCACGATGTGATTGCCTTCCTCGAATCGCTGGTAGAGTCGGTTGGGCCGGAACATCGGTTCCTTCATATGGGGCTGACCTCGTCGGATATTGTCGATACCTCCCTGGCTGTGCAGATGACTGAGGCGCTGGATCTCATCCTCGACGACCTTGCCGAACTGATCGCCGTGCTGAAGCAACAGGCGCTGAAGTACAAAGACACGGTGATGGTCGGACGCTCGCACGGTATCCATGGCGAACCGATCTCGTTCGGCTTCAAGCTGGCCATTTGGTACGAAGAGGCCTGCCGGCATCGGAAGCGGTTGACGCATGTGCGGCAGGAAATCGCCGTGGGTAAACTCTCCGGCGCGATGGGAACCTTCGCGCATCAAGGGCCTGAAGTGGAAGAGTATGTCTGCGCCAAGCTGGGGCTCACGCCGGATCCTGTCTCCAATCAAATCGTGCAGCGCGATCGCCATGCGGCCTATGCCACGGCCTTGGCCCTGTTGGCCGCCAGCATCGAGAAGTTTGCGACGGAGATTCGCCATCTGCAACGGACCGAGGTGCTGGAAGCGGAAGAATATTTCTCGGCGGGGCAGAAAGGCTCTTCGGCGATGCCGCACAAGCGGAACCCGATCGCCTCGGAGAATCTCTGCGGCTTGGCGCGCGTCGTGCGGGGCAATAGTCTCGCGGCGATGGAGAACGTCGCTCTGTGGCATGAGCGGGACATCAGCCATTCGTCCGTCGAGCGCGTGATCATGCCAGACAGCACGATCCTGATCGACTATATGCTGGAGCGGATCACTGACGTCATCAAGAACCTGGTGGTTTATCCCGAGAACATGCAGCGCAACCTCGATCTCACCGGGGGGCTGGTCTATTCGCAACGGCTGCTGTTGCTGCTCATTTCCAAGGGGGCGCAGCGGAAGGAATCGTATGAAGCCGTCCAGCGCCATGCCATGGCGTCCTGGCGAGGGGCCGGAGGACTGCAAGAGCTGGTTGGCAAGGACCCCTTGATCGCGAAGCACCTCACGGCCAGGGAAATCAAATCCTGTTTCGATCCGAAGTATTATCTGCGCCATTTAGATCAGATCTTCCGGCGGGTATTCGGGCCCAGCGCGCGTAAACCGGCGAAGGGGAAGAAACGATGAGGTTCTGTATGCCTAGGCTCATGCGTCTTGTGGTGGTGCTGTTGGTCGGGCTGGTGCTGGTGTCCGCTGCTGAGGCTGCCGATCGCGACAAGCTGCTGAGCGAGGCGGGCGTTTACGGCACCTTTGCGGCATTCACGCTGGATGAAGATTGGGCCAAAGAGGATCAAGCGACGCGGATCGCGTATTTGACGGTTTTGAGGGGAGTCGTTGAGCAGCATCGCGAGAAGCTGGCGATCGACCTCTATTTGATGCGCGGGCTGTCGGACCACGCGGATGTGATGTTTCGCGTGCATGCCGTTGAGCTGCGCGAAACGCAAAAGTTTCTGCTCGATCTTCAGAGCAGCCTGTTCGGTAGACATCTTAAGGCGGCCGGCATCATGCACGGATTGACCAAGAAGGCGAACTATGTGCCGGGGCTTCCGGACCAGATGAAGGCCGATCTCAAGACTGCCAGCGAGCCTGGGCCCAAGCCCTATGCGATCGTCATTCCGATCAGGAAGAGCGCCGACTGGTGGGCCCTCGATCAGGACAAGCGGATGGCGCTGATGAAAGAGCATACGGAAGCCACGCTGCCTTATCTTAAGACGGTCAAGCGGAAGCTGTACCACTCCAGCGGACTCGATGACCTGGACTTCATCACGTATTTTGAAACCTCCAAGCTGGAGGATTTTCATAGCCTGGTTTTGGCGTTGGAGAAGGTGAAAGAGTTTCAGTACGTGAGACGATTCGGGCACCCGACGTTGATCGGCACAGCCATGTCGTTGCCGGAGATCATGGAAGTCTTGGCGCAGTAGTATTCGTGATGGGCGGGGATAAGGGGCAGATCATGACCATTGGTAGCATGCTTTACGAAGGCAAGGCGAAGAAGGTGTTCGCCACGGATAAGCCGGATCAGGTCGTCCAGTACTTTAAGGACGATGCGACGGCGTTCAATGCGCAGAAGCGCGGGACCATTGTTGAGAAGGGCGTCATCAACAACAAGATATCCGAGCGGCTGTTTGTGCTGCTGGAGCAGGCAGGGGTGCCGACGCATTTCGTCGAACGGTTGAGCGACCGGGAGCTGCTCACGAAGAAGGTTGCGATCGTGCCGGTCGAGGTGGTGGTCCGCAATGTCGTGGCCGGCAGTTTGGCCAAGCGGCTGGGGTTGAAAGAGGGTGACCCGATTGAGCCGGCCATTGTGGAATGGTATTACAAGAACGACGCGCTGGGTGATCCACTTATCGCCGATGAGCACATTCGATTGATGCAGCTGGCGACGCCGGAGCAGATGACGGAAATCAAGCGGCTCGCGTTGAAGGTGAATGGCGTGTTGCAGCCATTTTTTCGCGAGCGACAGATGATCCTCGTCGATTTCAAATTGGAGTTCGGGCTGCACAAGGGCCAGCTGATTCTGGCGGATGAGATTTCGCCGGACACCTGCCGCTTCTGGGACCAGACGACGAAGGAGTCGATGGATAAGGATCGGTTCCGGAAGGATTTGGGCAAGATCGAAGAGGCCTACCAGGAAGTTTTAAAAAGGGTGTGCGGATGAGGGAACGGAGAGGCTGGTTTTTTTGTTCGCAGAATGCGCAGGGGGAAGCCCTGCCCGGTCGATGCGCGCAGTTGCGGCTCACCCCGCCATCCCCCCGGGAGTTCCCCACACCGTTTGGACGGGGTCGGTGGAAGAGGCGGGATGCAGGGGCCGGCTTCTTTGCGCGCGCAACGCGTGGCCTGAGACGGCCGCGCCGGCGAGCCCGTTCACCGCATCCTCCTAGTGAGTTCTAGTAGGCTGCGGAAAAACTCGGTTGATACGGAAAATATGACGAAAATATTCCGTATGGTGTTGGGGGTAGAACATCCTGCTAGCGTTCTTCCCTGATTGAAGAGGGAAAGAGAAGAGGGCACGTGAAGGGGTTTCTGCGGTTATTCATGAATTATGGCCTGGTGGCGTCCATTCTGGTATGGGCGGCGGTGGTGGGTATGATGGCCTATCGCCTGAACGAGTCGCCCTGGCGCTGGGCCTTTGTGGTGCTCGTGTTCGTCGGGTTTGGGACGATCGCAGGGATTTTCTGGATCAGGAAGTATGTGGATAGGCAGACTGAAGCATCAGAGCAAGGGGAGTAAGTCGTGAAAGCCAAAATTCATGTGACATTGAAGCAAGGAATCTTGGACCCGCAAGGGAAGGCGATTGAGCATGCGCTTGGTTCGCTGGGATTCAAGAATGCGGGCAATGTGCGAGTCGGGAAGTACATGGAAGTGGAAGTGAATGAAACGGATAAGGCGAAAGCCGATGCCGCGGTGAAAGCCATGTGCGAAAAACTGCTGGCGAATACGATTGTGGAAGAATATCGGTACGAACTGGGTTAGTGCTGAGTAGCGAGTGCTGAGTGCTGAGGCTGGACCAAGAGCACTTTTCCTGCTCCATTTCTCAGCACTCAGCACTTTCTCCTCAGCACTGGGGGCAATTATGAAGATTGGCGTGGTGGTGTTTCCCGGCAGTAATTGCGATCATGACTGTCAGCATATCTTCAAGGATGTGCTGGGCCAGTCGGTGGAGATGATTTGGCACAAGGAGACCTCGTTGGCCGGGCTGGATGCGATTGTCCTGCCGGGCGGGTTTTCTTACGGCGACTATTTGCGAACTGGCGCCATCGCGAAGTTCTCTCCTGTGATGGGGTTGGTGAAGGAGTTCGCAAAGGGCGGCGGAATGGTGCTCGGTATCTGCAACGGGTTTCAGATTCTGCTCGAAGCGGGGATGCTGCCAGGGGCCATGCTCCGGAACAAGTCGCTGCATTTCATCTGCAAGGATCTGTCCGTGAAGGTCGAGAATGCGGCCACATCCTTTACCAGCGCCTGCCAGCCCGGTCAGGTGCTGAAGATTCCCATCGCTCATGCAGACGGGAACTATTACACCGATCCGGTCACGCTCGCGGCGATGCAGGCCAATGCGCAGATCGTCCTTCGCTATTGCACGCCGGATGGCAAGGTGACGCCGGAGGCGAATCCCAACGGCTCGCTGGACAACATCGCCGGGATCATCAATGCCGCGGGCAATGTGCTGGGCATGATGCCGCATCCGGAACGTTGCGCAGAGACAGTCTTGGGCAATGATGACGGGAAGCTGATTTTCCTGTCGATGCTGGAGTCGCTGAAGCAAAGCAAGAAGCCTTTGCAGATGGCGCCTGTCTAGCCTCTGTCGATCCGCATGTGGGCCGATTCGGATTGTGATCAAGAAACCATGAGAGCGTGAAGTCTAAAATTATGGGACCTGTAAGCCAGCCAATAACCAAAGAACTCATCGCGCAACATAATCTGACGGACGACGAGTACCAGAAGATCGTCGGGATTTTGGGGCGGGAGCCGAATGTCACGGAACTGGGTATGTTCTCGGTGATGTGGTCGGAACATTGCTCCTATAAGAGTTCGCGCGTGCATTTGCGGAAACTGCCGACGACTGGGCCGCGGGTGGTGCAGGGGCCTGGGGAAAATGCCGGCGCCGTGGATATCGGCGATGGGCTTTGCGCGGTGTTCAAGATGGAGTCGCACAACCATCCCTCCTTCATCGAGCCCTATCAGGGGGCTGCGACGGGGGTGGGGGGGATCTTGCGAGATATCTTTACGATGGGTGCGCGGCCCATTGCCTTGCTCGATGCCCTGCGGTTTGGCGGGCTGGACAACGCGAAGAACCGGCATCTGGTCAAGGGCGTTGTGGCCGGCATTGCCGGCTATGGCAATTGCATGGGCGTGCCGACGGTCGGAGGCGAAATCGTCTTTAACGATATTTATTCGCTGAATCCTCTCGTGAATGTGTTTTGTCTCGGCATTGCGCATAAGGACAAGATCTTTCTGGGAACAGCGGCAGGCATCGGCAATCCTGTGATCTACTTTGGCTCCAAGACGGGCCGCGACGGGATTCACGGGGCGACGATGGCGTCCGATTCGTTCGACGACCAGTCGGAACAGAAGCGGCCCACCGTGCAGGTAGGCGATCCCTTTACCGAGAAGCTGTTGTTGGAAGCCTGTCTCGAACTGATGGCGGGCGATTTACTGGTCGGGATTCAGGACATGGGGGCCGCCGGCTTGACCAGTTCCTCCTGTGAAATGGCGTCGCGTGCCGGCAATGGGATGGATCTGGACCTGACCGATGTGCCGCGGCGTGAGCCGGGCATGACGCCTTATGAATTGATGTTGTCGGAATCCCAAGAACGTATGTTGATGGTGGCGCAGGCGGGCAAGGAAGAGGAATGCATCAGGATCTGCAAGAAGTGGGATCTCGATGTGGCGGTGGTGGGCCGTGTCACAGGCGATGGGATCCTCCGTGTGAGGGACCAGGGCAAGGTGGTGGCGGAGATTCCCGCGAAGTCGCTGGCCGATGACGGACCACGGTACGAGCGGCCCTATTCGCCGCCTGGCTACCAGGACATGCTGACGAATCTGAACTACGACGCCCTGCCAGATGTGAAGGATGCGAACGCGGCGCTGTTGTCACTGCTGGGGTCTCCGACGATTGCGAGTAAACGCTGGGTCTATGAACAGTACGACCATATGGTGCGGACCAACACGATGGTCCGGCCCGGCTCTGATGCCGCGGTGGTTCGGATCAAGGGAACGAACAAAGCCCTCGCCATGACGGTGGACTGCAATAGCCGCTACTGTTTGCTGCATCCCTATGAAGGGGCTCGCATTGCCGTGGCCGAGGCGGCGAGGAATCTCGTCTGTTCTGGGGCTGAGCCGATCGGGCTGACGGACTGTTTGAATTTCGGGAACCCGGAGCGGCCTGAGATCATGTGGCAGTTTGTCTTGGCGATCGAAGGGCTGAGGGATGCCTGCGAACATTTTAAGGTGCCCATTGTCAGCGGCAATGTGAGCTTCTACAACGAGACCAACGGACTGTCGATCTATCCCACGCCGATGTTGGGGATGGTGGGGCTGATCGATTCGGTCGATCAAACGATGACGCAGTGGTTCAAGCAGGAGGGGGATGCGATTATCCTCTTGGGCAAGACGAGAGAGGACCTGGGCGGCAGTGAATATCTAAAAGTGCTCCATCACCGTGAGCAGGGATCGCCGCCGCTCCTCAGCCTTGAGGCGGAGAAGTCGCTCCATGACTTCCTCTTGAAAGCAATTCGTGATGGGCTGGTGCAATCAGCCCATGACTGTTCGGATGGCGGGTTGGCGGTCGCCTTGGTCGAATCCTGCATCTCCGGCCCAGCCGCCAGGCGAGGGGCTGTGGTAGGATTGGGTCTCGATACCTTGCGGCGGGATGCCCTCTTATTCGGTGAGAGCCAATCGCGGGTCGTCCTGTCGGTGAAGCCTGAGCTGGTCGAACAGATCCTGAAGCGTGCCGGGGAGGCCGGTGTTCCCGCGATGAAGATCGGGGCGGTCGGAGGCGATCGTGTCGTCATCGATGTGGAGAAGGGGCAATGGAGCGAGGGCTGCCGCATCGACCTCCCGGTCGATCAACTTTTTGAGCAGTGGGCCTTTTCAATCGAACGGACGCTGAACCAGGCGTGAAACGTGAAGGCATGAATAAGCGAACCACAAGAGAACTTCCCGTCGTGTCACTTCCCACGTCTGATGATTCGGGCCTTAACCTGATTACTCCAGATAAGTTTCACGACGAATGCGCTGTCTTCGGTATTTACGGCCACAAGGAAGCGGCCAACCTCACTTATCTGGGGCTCTATGCCTTGCAGCATCGCGGACAGGAAGCCTCCGGCATCGTCTCGGGCGATGGCGAGCACTTCCACGTCCATAAGGGGAAGGGGCTGGTTGCGGACATTTACAATCCCCAATCGCTTCAGCAATTAACCGGTTCGATGGCGATCGGACATAATCGCTATTCTACGGCCGGGGGCAACGATCTGAGTAATGTCCAGCCGCTCTCGGTCAACTTCGCCTTCGGGAATCTGGCGCTTGCCCACAATGGCAACCTCATCAATGCGCAAGTGTTGCGGCATGAGCTCGAAGCCTACGGAGCCATTTTCCAATCCACGTCGGATAGCGAAGTCATCATCCATTTGATCGCCCATTCGCGCGCGGATACCTTGCTGGCCCGCATCATCGATGCCTTGAGCCAAGTGCGCGGGGCCTTTTCGGTCGTCATGCAGACGGACGATGGGATCATCGCGGTGCGAGATCCGCACGGGTTCCGGCCCCTCTGTCTCGGGCGCATGGGTGATACCTATCTCGTGGCGTCGGAAACCTGTGCCTTCGATCTGCTTGGCGCCAAAATCGTTCGTGAGATCGAGCCGGGCGAGCTGGTCGTACTGAACGAGAAGGGCGTGACGAGCTACCATCCGTTTGCGCCGGTCAATCCGGCCATGTGCATCTTTGAATATGTGTACTTCGCTCGACCTGACAGCAAGATCTTCGGCGCGAATGCGGTCTATGCCACACGCAAGGCGTTGGGTCGGCAATTGGCGAAGGAATCGTTAGTCGAAGCGGATATCGTCGTGCCGGTCCCGGACTCCGGAGTGCCTGCCGCGCTCGGCTATGCCGAGGGAGCGGGGATTCAGTTCGAACTCGGGCTGATCAGAAATCACTATGTCGGCCGCACCTTCATTGAGCCGGAGCAGTCGATCCGCCACTTCGGCGTGAAGGTGAAGCTTAATGCTGTGCCGGAGGTGCTGGAGGGGAAACGAGTCGTCGTGGTCGACGATTCGCTGGTGCGGGGCACCACGAGCCGTAAAATCGTGAAGATGATTCGCGATGCCGGGGCCAAGGAAGTGCATATGCGCATCAGTTCGCCTCCAATCATCTCTCCCTGTTTCTACGGGATCGATACGCCCACCAAGAAAGAGCTGATCGGTTCCAGCCACTCGCTTGAAGAGATTCGGAAGTACATCACGGCAGACAGCCTCGCCTACTTGAGCCTCGATGGCATGCTGAATGCCTCCCCCGGCACCCCGGAACAGTATTGCAATGCCTGCTTCACCGAGAAGTACCCCATCGCGCTGACCCGCGCAGAGGAATGGCAGCTCGGCCTCTTCGACCCATCCCTTTAGCAGGCTGCTCAAACAGTCCGCCAGCTTCGTTCTCGGCTCATCGAAATCCTCAACGTACCCCTGAGGGCACGCCTCCGGTTTCGATTCGCCTGCGGCCTTGCTGACGAACTGTTTGAGCAGCCTGTTTGCGCATCCATCCATTCTGTCGGTCGCTGCGCCATTGCCCCTGAAAAAATCTGCATGGTAGGATACCCAATCAAAGTGCTGAGTGGGCGAACAGTCAATTCAGCGCTTGGCACTCAGCACTTCTTCAGCAGGAGGCTCTTATGAAACGAATGCTATCGATACTTGGCGGGTTGTTGATTCCGGTCCTTGCGGTCCACCTGGCCGTTGCGGCGGGGTTCTTTAAAGTTGGCGAGAAGGCGCCTTCCTTTACGCTGACGGCTATCACGGGCGAGACGGTGGGGTTGGACAGTTACAAGGGCAAGATTGTGGTGCTCGGCCTGTTTCATATTTGCGACCCCTGCATGATGCAAGGCACGACGCTCCAGAAAGTGTCCGAGATGACGAAGGGCAAAGAGGTGGCGGTGCTCGGCGTCAATTCTTCCGGTAACGGCAAGAAGGAAGTCGGCGAGTTTCTGGCCTCCTTTCCCGTGAAGGTCACCTATCCCTATCTGCTCGATCCGGGCAAGGTCACGGATAAATTGTACGGCGGAGGGAAGTTTATTCCGAATGTCTATGTGATCGATCAGCAGGGCGTGATCCGGTGGCAGCGTGTCGGCAATATGGATTTGGCCGGTGCAGAAGTGATTGTGGCGGAAGTTGAAAAACTGTTGGCTGGTGGCAGTAATAAGATGTAGCGCGCACCGTGGCTGAGGAATCCCGCTGCTCGCGGAACGCGCACGATAAAACAGTGCTCGTTCGACGCGCGCAGATTAGGATTCCTCAGCCGCGGTGCAGAGGAAATATCAACTTCCGAGAGGAAGAGGAGAGAGATGGGCATGGATGAGATGGAAGAGGGAAAGCAGAAGTTTTTGGAGGTGGTGAAGGGGGCCGATGCGTCCGTGCAAGTGGTGATCCCTGTGACGCCTTCGAACAGTATGTTCCTGATTTCCCTGACGAAGGGACCGAATCGGAAATTCATTACGATTTCGGAAGACGACATCATCGACTTGCCCAACGAAGCCAGCATCCTGACGAAAGTGACGAAAGTCGTGAAGGACGCCGTCGCGGCATTGTAAATCCGTCCGTGCCATCAGCTATCAGCCATCGGCTCGTATCCTATTATGAAAAACATCCTTCCCGGTATCTGGCAATGGTCCTGGTTCTCTGAGGAGAAGCAACTCGACTTCAACGGGCTCTTCCTGACGGTCGGGGAACATAAGATCCTCGTCGATCCTCCGCCGATGACGGGAGACGCGAGCGCGGTGGTCCTCCGCAACGGCCCCGTCGATTACATCATCGTGACCAATCGCGATCATGTCCGCGAAGCGGTGAAGTATCAAGACGAGTTTCGCTGTCAGTTGTATGTGCCGGAGGTCGATGCGCCGCTGATGGATCTTAAGCCGACCAAAACGTTCAAGGATGGGGAATTGCTCACGGGCGGGATCTGGGTGATTCAGCTGAAAGACCAGAAGTCTCCCGGCGAATCGGCCCTGTTTATCCAGCAGCGGAAGGGCGTGCTGATTGTCGGCGATGCCTTGATCGGGAAGCCTGCCGGTTCCGTCAGCCTCCTGCCCGCGGACAAGTACGCTGATGTGACGAAGGCCCAAGAGGGGCTGCGCCGGCTCCTTAAATACAATTTCGACAGCCTATTGGTCGGCGACGGGACCTCGATTCTCACCGGCGCCAAGCAGGCGGTCGAACAGCTGCTCCAGCCCGCACCATGACATTACGCAACGGACTTTCCGAAGAACTCAATCGCCAGGGCAACGAGCATTTTTCTCGCGGCCTCTATACCGATGCCTATACCTGTTATGCCAAGGCGCTGGAATGTGACCGGCTGACCGGGGACCAACGGGCCTTGGCCGCCACCTTGGGAAACCTGGGGAACATTTGCGCGGTCAGCGGTCGTCGGGACTCGGCCCAGACGTACTATCAAGAGGTCTTGGAGCTCCAGAAGATTCTCGGAGATGAGAAGGGGATCGGGACGACCTTAGGCAATTTGGGGAACCTCCGGGCCGATGCGGGCGAATGGGATCGCGCCAAGGCCTACTATCTCGAAGCCTTGGACCTGATGACGAAGGTGCACGATGAGGCAGGCAAGGCGGTGCTCTTTTCTGATCTGGGCCTGGTCGCTCGCGAGACCAAAGAGTACGAATTGGCGATTAAATACTATGAACAGTCGCTCGTGCTCATGAGGCGGCTAGAGAATCAGGGCGGCGTAGCCGATGCCTGGCGCATGATCGGTCGAACCTTTTTGCTCCAGCAGCGCTACGACGACGCGATCGCCTGCTGTCAAACCAGCCAGTCCATCGCCGAACGATCGCGCGACGAATTGCGAACCGGCGGTGCTCGGTATGTGCTGGCGCAATGTTACGAAGAGACCGGTAACCTGCGTGAAGCGGCGGATCTCCTCGAGCTGGTGGTGCATATGGATCGCAAGTATCAGTTGCCGAAACTTGAAGAGAATATCCAGCGGTTGGCAGCCCTGCGGGCCAGCCTTGCCGGACTGGGTGACGCCCATCCCAATCGAAAGACACACGTATGAGTGGAGCATCGGAAGATTGGACTGCGCTTAAGGCTTCGTTGGTCGCCACCTTTCCTCAATTGGAGGAAGTGGAGGCGGGCGGCGCTTTGACGATGGATCTTGGCTCGGATGGATGGCTGCTGGAGGTCACGCCGGACGGGCGGGTCTTGTGTCAGTACGGCATGGCGCTGGAGGATGTGATGACCCTCCTCTCCGATGGGACGCCGGAAGATCTGGGCACCGACGAGATCGCGAAGCAGGCCAAGTACTACATCCAACCGGCTGTCTCCAAGTACCGTGCGATTCTGTTGAAGTCTGGATTTGCAGAAGAGACGGAGATGAACGACGCCTACGTGGCCGTTCGCTTCGAGCGGCATGTGGATCTGACGAACCCGACCGCCGTGCAAGATTTAATGAGCTGGTGCCTGCGGACGATCGGCGTGGCCCGGTGACCAGGCAGATTGCCACGTTCGACGATTTCCGCACGGCGATTACCGCCTACCGGTTGCCGCGGGTTTTGATCGCTTCCCTTGAGCTGAACCTCTTTACTGCCATCGGCACGGAGACCTGGACGATTCCTGACCTGGCTTGTGCCATGAAGGTCAGTGAGAGGGGTCTGGCGATTCTCTGCCGGAATCTCGCGATGGCAGGCTTGCTGAAGAAAAAAGGCGAGACCTATCGAAACAGCCGGTTGGGCGCTACAACCTTGAACGCTCAGCATCCGGACTATCGGGGGGACTATCTCCGGCTGATCACGAGCCATTGGAACGATTGGGGCCGTTTGCTGGAGTCAGTGAAGACGGGACTACCGCTCGATCACGATGAGCCGGACGATCCGGACTATCGCCGGCAGTTCACCTGGGCGATGCATCACCGGACCCTGGAGATTGCTCCGAAGATTGCGGCCCAGATCAGCCTGCGTGGCGTGCGGACTTTGCTCGACCTTGGCGGCGGTCCCGGCACCTATGCGATGGCCTTCCTCGCCAAGAATCCCCAGCTCCGAGCCACGGTCTGCGACCGGCCTGCGGCCCTTGAGGTGGCGAAGGAAATTGCTGCGACTCACAAGGCTGGAGCACGCCTCTCCTATCAGCCGCTGGATTTGCTGACGGACGCCATTCCCGGCTCCTACGATGTCATCTGGTATTCGAACGTGCTCCACATTTATTCGCCTCAAGACAATCAAGCGGTGTTCCGGCGCGCCTTGGCTGCGTTGAATCCTGGAGGCAGGCTGTTGATTCAGGATGCGTTCCTGCACGATAAGGACGGGCTGTTTCCCGAAGAGGCGAGTCTCTTTGCTGTGTCGATGTTGCTGTTCACCGAGCGGGGCAATACCTATTCTGCAGTCGAGACGAAGGCCTGGTTGACGGATGCAGGGTTTGAACGGATCAAGATTGTGAAGATGAAGAAGGGGACGGAGGACTGGGAGGATGGGATCCTGGAAGCACGGTCCCCAACGATTCGTGTAGAAACGCGCGCCCGCCGAACAGGACCAGCGAAAAGTTCACGATCCCGCTCATCGCGCTGACGAGGAGCAGGGCGCCAATCTCGCCCTGTCCGCCCAGGATGCTCGCGAGGGTGGAGAGGTCTAACGCCAATCCTACCGTTCCATAGATGACGCAGGCCATGGCGGTCCAGGTCCATCCGATCCGGACGAGGCAGGCAAGAACGATCGGGGTGGCGATCAGGTAAAGCATCCAGCCGATTCGTCCTGCCTCTGTTGCAGCCGGTGCGAGATGGGTGGTCGTAGCGCCGATGAGGCTGAGCCCCGTGAGCAGGCCGATGAGGGGCCAGGTGTATCGCATGGGTGTAATGATACCCGTCTCCGCAGGGCACAGCAACCGGCTTTAGGATGCTGAAAAAGTCCGCCAGCTTCGTTCTCGGCTCATCGAAATCCTCAACGTACCGATTGAGGTTGTCAGAGGTCGGAAGTACTGGAGGGGTTTTTCCGTTCGCCAAGATCCATTGTACTGGCGAACGGCCCACACAAAGTGCAGTCGGTACCTCCTCCGGTTTCGACTTGCCTGCGGCCTTGCTGGACGAACTTTTTGAGCATCCTGCGACTAGTTAGGCATTAGGAGTTAGCGACTGCGAGGGAATTGGGCGATGGCAGATTTATCCAGCAGGGCGCCTCAAGCCTGTCTTCTGGTCTACGATGGCCAATGCCGCCTCTGTGTCACAGCCAAGCAGGGCCTTGAACGGCTGGGGACCCGCGCTGACGCTGCGCCGGTCCAGATGGTTCCCTATCAGAGCGACGAGGCCAAGCAGGCATTAGGGGAGGTCTATCGGCCGGGTCGTCCAGACGTGGCATTCCTGGTTCGTCCTAACGGGGAGATTGTCCGTGGGCTGGATGCCTTTCTGGCCCTCCTGCCTGGCCTCAGGGGTGGGCGAGTCCTCTCGATCCTCCTGCGCCTTCCGTTGGCCAAGCCGGTTGGCTACCTGCTCTATTGGTTGGTAGCCCGGTACCGGTATCAGGTCTTTGGGACTGTTCCGTTTGCGAGAGATTCCGAGAGCCATGGCGAACTTGGCTGAGAAATGCCCCGCAATAGCCCCTTCCTCAGATGAAAAAACGATTTTTCCCCTGGTATAACGACGAAAATGTTCGTCAGTCTCGTCCTTGTCTTCGTTCATTTCTGTTCAACGTATCCCCCCCTTTCGAAGGGGTCCTCCCCACAGTGGGGAATTTACCCTGTAGGCCAGCAATGCGAGACTCCGGCACAAGCGAAGGGGGACTCTACATGACAATCATCCAGTGGCTGTCCGAGACGAGAGATAAAGTTGGCGAGTGGTTCAGGGCTGTGGGGTGTGAGCTTGCGCCGGCGCATCAGGCGCGGCGGATACGGAAAGCTCGCTGCCTTTCGTTCATCGCCTTTGCCGTGCTCGGGTATGGTTTCCCGTTGACGGCTTGGGCGGCAGACCTGGCGGTTCCTATTTCGGGGCAGCCAAGGAAGGTCGTGGCGGCTGGTGTGGGGTATGAGAATGCGGAGACGTCCTCAATTACCGTGAAAACCTATGATGCCGAGAACGGCGCGATCCTGTCCGAGGAAACCTATGAGTTGAACGTGCGAGAGGACGCAGCGGCAGGGGAGCGTCAACCGAGTGAGCGGGTCTTTGCCGGCGGGGCTGGCCCTGGGACTGACGGACTGTCTTCGTTCAAGCTCCGCGTCTATGACGCGGCGACGGGTAAGTTTCTCTGGGAAGGTTTTCTGAATCTCAGTGCCAGCAATCAAGAGTCTAGTACCACTCACCGGGTTGTGGCCCAGCTGACGCCTCAGGCGCTGGTGACCAGGACCCGTAGCCGAAGCGTCGTAGAGGGAGAGCCACAGTTTGCACTCCGTGCCGTCGATCCGGCCACCGGACAGCTTGTGTGGACCGATCAGTTCTCCGGAGCCGGTCGGCTGGCCAAGGCAGAACGAATCAGCAGAGCGGCCATTGGCCAAACAGAGGAGCCAGCGGCTCCATCCAGGCAGATCGAGTTTCGCGTCCAGATGTTCAATGATCAGGAGCGGCAGCTCTTGTGGGAAGACACGATCGAGCCGGCCGTGGAGGAGGTCGATGTGACTTCCTGGCAGGATGAGGCAGCCGAGAATATTCCAACCTGGCGTAGCGCCGGGCCAGAGGAAACGAAACGAGAAGCGATCTGAGAGAGGTACTGAGAGGTTTGATCTGCGGTGAGTTAGCGGTGCTTTTTTTGTTTCTGTAGTTGCTCCACCCACCGTGCCTGGAATTGCTCGTACGACAGTGAGAGTTGCGACTGCATGGCGGCAGAGAACGTCTGTCTGGCCTTGAGGTGTGTAAGGAGCTCGTGCACCTGATGCATGCCGAAGCGGTCGATCAGATAATGCACGGCCGAGTGGGCTTCCAGGTAGGCCAGGATTGCGGCATCCGGCGACAATCGCCCCCACGACCCCTCTAAGGTCAACAGCGGGATCGGCGTAAATTCCTGTTTCGTGACCTGATCGAAATCCGACCAGCGATCCCCGGACAATTCCATCGCTAAACCTTCATTGAGCCAGGTCGGGACGGCGCTGCCGGCCTGGCCCTGTTGGTCCCGCAGGAGGGCATGGACGAACTCGTGCCGCAGCACCCGTGTGAGCCAGGCGCGGTTGGTGAGGGCGCCTTGCATGGGAATCTGAATGCGGCCGAGCACGGGATCGAAGAGCCCATCAGCCCAGAGAGGACTGCCGGTTTCACCTTGGAAGGTGGACGATGCATGCAGCACGACGATGATCGTCTTTGACGGAAAGTGCTCGAACTTCTGGCCGATCTCGCGATAGGCCTCTTCAAGAATCTCCAATACGGTGGCCCAGGTTTCCGGATCGGCTTCCCCGTCGAATTTCACGGTGAAGTGCGTACTGTCGCGGCTGGCGAGCCCTGTGTCGCTCTTTTCTGTTCGGCGGATCTTGTCTGCGACGGTGTGCAGATAGGATTGCACGGCTGGGTCGTTGCCCGCGCGGGCTGTCGCGTGATCGAGGTGGCGCGCCGCTTCGCCGAGCTGATTCCGTTCCTGAAAGAGATTGGCCAGCGCCAGATGGGGAAAGGGTTCGCTCGGAGCCAGGAGGGTCAGCTTCTCCAGAAAGTCCTGCGTCATGGCAGGATCGCGCAGTTCCCAATAGACATGCGCCAGGTTCAGTTGGACGATGGGATTCGTGCCGTCGAGTGATGCGGCTTGTCTGAAGGATTTGATTGAGAGAGAGGTTTCGCCGGTTTTCTCCTGTTGAATGCCCAGATTGTTCCAGAGGATGGCCAGGTAGGGGCGTATGGTCTTGTCTGTTGCCAGGGCTTCCGGCAGATCGGCCAGTTTGGTTTCCGCTTCCCGGACGTTCCCTGTTTCGATATCGTGGCGAATCGCTTCCAGCCGTTCCCGGTGTTTGGTGTTCGGAGTTCCGCCGGTATCGATCAGGCGAGTTTGCTGAGGTTCCGGTGCCCTGGGGCCGGCACGATGCGGATCCGTGGACGCATCCTGCGAGTTTCCCGTGGGGGCAGTGGATTGATCCGGCGCTGGCGCAAGCAGATAGGTTGGCTTGATCCAGGCGTGATAGAGAATGAACAGCCCGAGCAGGAAGGCCACGGGATATGAAATGTGCAGAATACTGCGCCGGTACATAGAGGCCCTTCTTGGATGAAATTCAATCTAGCACCACAGGAAAGCGAGACAAAGGATTGTCGGAAAATCGACAAGCCATGCAAGATATTGAAAGCCTACTGGGTATAATGAAAAACTGTTCCGCAGGATGCTCAAAAAGGCCGTTAGCAAGGCCGCAGTGAGTGAGCAACGATGGCCCTTCCACGCTTGCTCGTTCACGTTAGCCTAGGATGGCCTGGATGAGTCCCCCACTGCGCGCGTCCAACGAGGTCCTTCTGAGGGCGCGCGTTGCGCGAGCACAGGGGACTCACCGGGCCATCCCTCCATTTTTCAGCATCCTGCTTTCCCGTAGCCGGCTCGTTGAGGCGTGGACGAGGCTGTGTTACGATCCGCCATTGTGATACGGAGCTCTTCCGAGCCCACACCTCCTGAACAGTTTCAGCAATGGCTGGACCGAGTCGCGCGTCCGATCGAATTCGCGACGCGCGATGCCTTTGCACATCTGCCTACCGTCAAAAATCTCAGTTACTTTGTTTCCTCACAGGTCATGCAGGCCCTGTCGGATCGCGTGTATCCACGGGCGATTGAAGCGGCCTTGCTCCAACTGCGTGAGTTGTTTCGTGAAGACCAGCAGTTGTTTCCGGCAGAGGAGCAGCGGCGACGGCTGCAGGAAGCGATGGTCATTCTCGGTGTCTTGCGCGAGGCGGTCAGCCATCCTGCCAAGGCCTGGCAGGAACCGGAGCCTCTCGTGATGCCTCAGCCAATCGTAAACGAGTCATCCTCTCAGCCATGGTGGGAGCAGCCCATCCGTTTCGCGAAGGGAGTCGGCCCCAAGCGCACCGCGTTGCTCCAACGGTTCAGGATCGAGACGGTTGAGGATGCCCTCTGGACCCTGCCCTGGCGTTATGAGGACCGCTCGGTCATGACCCCGATCGGGCAACTGGTGCCCGGAGCACAGGCCTCGATCTGCGGCACGATCATCCGAAGCGAGGCCAAGAAGGCCCGCAGCCGCCGTCTTTCCATCCTCGATATTGTGGTGGAGGATGCCACCGGGCGGCTCCAGGCTGTGTTCTTCAATCAGCCGTTCCTGGAACAATTCTTTACGGTCGGGACGAGCGTGATGTTGACCGGGCGCGTAGTCGCAGGGGCGCAGGGTTGGGTGGCGATGAAAATGGAGGTCACGCAGTACGAAGTCTTAGGGGCGGAAACCGAAGCGCCGTTGCATGTGGGGCGGATTGTGCCCATGTACCACGAAACCAAGGGTTGGACCTCCCGGCAGATGCGGGTGCTCATGAAAGGCCTGCTGGACGCCCATATCGTCGAGGCGCAGGAGCTGTTGCCGGTTTCGCTTCGCGCGCGCTATCGTTTGCCGCCCATTCAACAGGCGATTCAGGATGTGCATTTTCCTCAGGCTGGGACTGACGGGGGGCAGCTGGATCGTGGGCTCACGCCGGCCCATCGGCGTTTGGCCTTTGAAGAACTATTTGTCCTGCAACTGGCCTTGGCTTCGCGGCAACGAGTCATGAAGGAAGAGGTGAAGCAGGTTCTGTTCAATCCGAAGACGCCGCTCCTTGGCAAGCTGGACCGGGCCTTGCCCTTCCGGTTGACCGCAGCGCAAGAGCGGGTGAATCGCGAGATCCTGTCGGACATGACCTCGCTCAAACCGATGAATCGCCTGGTGCAGGGCGATGTCGGGTCCGGCAAAACCATTGTGGCGGTGCAGGCGATGGTCCTGGCCTGCGGGTCCGGTTATCAGGCGGCTTTGATGGCGCCTACGGAGATTCTGGCCGAGCAGCATTATCGGACGATGAAGGGGTTCCTGGAACCCCTCGGGCTTTCCGTCGTGCTTGTGAGCGGGGGCGGTCGTGCCGCCGCGCGTAAAGCCGTGCGGGAGCAGGTGGCCTCCGGGACCGCGCAGGTTGTGATCGGAACCCATGCAGTCATTCAGCAGGGCGTCACCTTCGCCAAGCTTGGCCTGGTCGTGGTGGATGAGCAACATCGCTTCGGCGTGCTCCAACGGAAGACACTCATGGAGAAGGGGTATAAGCCCGATGTGCTGGTGTTGACCGCGACGCCGATTCCACGCACCCTGGCCATGACGGTCTATGGGGATTTGGATGTGTCGGTGATCGATCAGATGCCGCCGGGGCGAAAGCCGGTGCGGACATTTCTTTTGAGCGACAGCCAGAAGGGGCGGGCCTATCAGATCCTCCGCGATGAACTGCGAAGCGGCCGTCAGGCCTATGTGGTCTATCCGCTCGTCGAAGAATCGGAGAAGACTGATTTGCAGGCTGCCATGCAAGGAGCGGAGCAGCTGCAAGCGAACGAATTAGCCGAGTTCCGTGTCGGGCTGTTGCACGGCAGGATGAAGTCGGATGAGAAAGAACGGGTCATGGCCTCGTATAAGAAGGGGGAGATCCAGGTCCTCGTCGCGACGACGGTGGTGGAGGTCGGGGTCGATGTGCCCAATGCCACGGTCATGATGATTGAACATGCCGAGCGGTTCGGGCTGGCACAGTTGCATCAATTGCGAGGCCGGGTCGGGCGCAGCGCACACCAGTCCTATTGTTTGTTGATCGCGTCGGGCGGAGTGCTGTTTGGATCGAAGAAGCCTAAAGAGGCAGGCGAAGCACCATCGGCGGCTAGAGAGCGGCTGGATGCGCTCGTGCGCTCGACCGACGGGTTTGTGATTGCCGAGGAAGATCTCCGCATTCGCGGGCCAGGCGAGTTTTTCGGATTCAGGCAATGGGGCATGCCGGAGTTCCGCGTTGCGAATTTGCTGCGGGATGCCGAGCTGCTTCAGCAGGCGAGGCAGGAGGCCGTTGCCCTCTTGAAGCAGGATCCGCAGCTGAAGTTGCCGGCGCACCGGGCCTTGCGGGAAGCGATGTTGCGGCGGTGGGAAACAAAGTTGGATTTGGGGTCGGTGAGTTAGGAGGGGGATGCGCGGACTAGCGTCTCCCTGCTTCTCAGAGCGACCCTTCCGGAGTCGACCGAAGGGAAGCCTTCGGAAATTCCCTCGAAGACTCGGTCAGTTTCCGCTTTCCCTTTCGGTCGACTCTCGGTGGGGCCCCGCTCTTTCAGCAATGGAGACGCTAGTTCACGCATCCCCCTCCGAGGGGAGTAGAGAGGTAAGTTAAGAGGTAAAAGAGCATGGGATTATTACAGCGGTTAAAGCATGATTTGAAGGCGGGGATGGCGACGCTGCGACTTGGCACGGCGCAGGTGGCGAACCGCGCGTTGGAAGAAACGGAACTGCTGCGAATCCGGCTCGAAATTCGCAAGCTCGACCAGCAGTTGGGCGAGCTTTATCGAGATGTCGGCGAGCGAGCGGTGAATCTTCGCGAGGGGGGCGAGCCGGTTGAGCGGGTCCTCTACGACGGGGAAATCGGTCGGCTGGTGAAAGAGATCCAAGAGCTGAAAGAGGCGCGAGGGAAGCTTGAGTCGGAGATCATCGAGGTTCGGAGCGAGGTATGAAGGACTCGTCACGCAGGCTGCGTCTCGCCGGTGTAGATATCGGCACCCTCACCTGCCGCTTGCTGATTGCCGATTTGCCGCCTGAGGGGAAGCTGACAGAAGTGCGATCTGAGCGACGAATCCTCCGGCTGGGCGAAGGTGTCGATCAGAGCAAACGGTTGAGCGTGGCGGCGATGGATCGGGTGATCCAGTGCTTGAAAGAGTGGCGGGGGCTGATTGATGAGGCGCAGGTCGATAGGGTCTCGGCTGTCGCCACGAGCGCCGTGCGTGATGCAGGGAACCGCGATGAGTTTCTCGATCGCGTGAAGCGCGAAGCAGGCTTCGAGGTCGAGCTGATCTCAGGCGATGAAGAAGCGAGACGGACATTGCTGGGTATTCGCTCCGGCTTGCCCGATGGCGTGACCGACGTCCTGGCTCTCGACATCGGCGGAGGCAGCACAGAGTTTATCTTAGACAGGCCAGGCCAGAAGCTGGTTGTGCGCTCGATCGATATCGGGGTCGTGCGTCTCCGCGAGAGGATGTTGCACCACGACCCTCCGACTGCCGATGAAGTGCAACAGGCGCGAGCGTGGGTGGTAAGAGAAACGACGGCAGCAGTCATCGGCATGGGTGGCTATCAAGCCGCCACATTCGTTGGCACAGCGGGAACCATCACCAGCCTGGCAGCCATGGCTCAGAAACTTCCCACCTACGAGCCAGCCAGAATCCACAACTATCAGTTGCAGCTCAGCACGATTCAAGAACTCGAACAGACGCTCTTGAACCGCAAGAAAGCCGACCGAGCCGGCTTGCCAGGCCTAGAAAAAGGCCGCGAAGAAGTCATAGCCGCGGGCGCGATCATCATCCGGACCATCATGGAGACGTTAGGGATGTCGGAAGTGTTGGTCAGCGATCTGGGTCTGCGCGAAGGAGTGCTCTTAGATTTAGCAATCCGGACACGATAACTGAGCAGCCTTCGAAAGGCCGGACGTGAGAAGTATTCGGTTGCACGACTTGCCCCTCAACCCCGGGAGACTCTTGGATGGATGCCGCTACGTTCGACACGATCCCCAGGTCTGCCTTGCCTGCGCTGCTGAGGCGCATGCCCAAGGCCGAGCTGCACATCCACATCGAGGGCTCGCTGGAGCCGGAGCTGATCTTCCACCTGGCGAAGCGCAACGGCCTGACGCTGGCCTACCCGAGCGTGGAGGCGTTGCGCCGCGCTTACGCATTCACCGACCTGCAGAGCTTTCTCGACCTCTATTACGTGGGCGCCAGTGTGCTGCGCACCGAGCAGGATTTCTTCGATCTCGCGTTCGCGTATCTAGAGCGGGCCGCGGCCGAAAACGTGGTGCATGCCGAAGTGTTCTTCGACCCGCAGGTCCACACCAACCGGGGCGTGCCGTTTGGAACGGTGATCGCCGGGCTGGAGCAGGCGATGCGCCGTGCGCAGGCCGATTTCGGTATTAGTTCATCGCTGATCCTGTGTTTTTTGCGCCACCTGAGCGAGGATGCGGCATTCGCCACGCTGGAGCAGGCGCTGCCGTATCGGCAGCATTTCATCGGCGTGGGGCTGGACAGCAGCGAACGAGGTCACCCGCCGGAGAAGTTCGCGCGAGTGTTCGCTCGCTGCCGAGAGCTGGGCCTGCATGTGGTAGCGCATGCGGGCGAGGAGGGGCCGCCCGCCTATATTCACAGTGCCTTGGATGTGCTCCACGTTGAGCGCATCGACCATGGCGTGCGCTGCCTCGAAGACCCGGCGCTCGTCGCGCGTCTCGCGCGCGAACGCGTGCCGCTCACCGTCTGTCCGTTGTCGAACGTAAAGTTACGGGTCTTCAACACGCTAGCCGAGCACAGCCTGCCGGCGCTGCTGGACGCAGGTCTGTGTGCCACCATCAACAGTGACGACCCGGCGTACTTCGGGGGTTCCATCAATGCCAACTTCATCGAACTCTTTGCCGCGCTGCCGGTTCTCGGCGCTCGCCACGCCTACCAGCTGGCGCGCAACAGCTTCGAGGCGAGCTTCGCGGACGAAGCGCGCAAGCGGCACTGGATCGACCAGCTCGATGCCATGTTCCGTGAGGCAGCAGCCACGCGTTGACACCAGAAGTGAGCTGAATTAAGGGGTCAGCCCCCTTAATTCGCCTTGAAGAAGGCTAGCAGCCGGAGCCATCATCATCCGGACGATCATGGAGACGTTGGGGATGTCGTCGGTGCTAGTCAGTGATCTAGGGCTGCGCGAAGGAGTGCTGATCGATCTGGAGATGCGGACGTAATGAGTGCTAGGGTCTGAGAGGGACAAGCAGTATCAATTATTATTAGTCCAAGATTTGGCCCCGCACCCTATCTTGAGTGAATATCTCTATGAGCAAGAAATTTTATGCAGACCACGAAGAGGTGGTTCACTACACAACTGCAGCCGGATTACATGGCATAGCTAGTAGCAAGGCCCTTTGGGCCAGCCACATCCATTTCCTTAATGATAAGGAGGAAGGTGTCGGTTTTTCCCAGCGCATACTCCCTATGATCCTGAGGCCGGAATTCAAAAGGTATGTCGCGGAGTCTGAAGATCTTTCCGCGCGTGTTCAGGCCGCAGATCATTTAGGAGTAGATCTATTCGACCATTGGTTGAAAAAGATCGTTGAGGGATTCAAAAAGGCGCAAGACACGGCACAAGACCACTACCTCACGTCTTTCTCCACAACCAAGGACGAATGGATATCCCTAAATGGTCTGTTGAGCCAGTGGCGTGGATACGGGCTAGATGGGGGCTATGCCATTGTTTTTGATGCCAAAGGGCTGGCAGGGCTTCTCAATACAGAACGCGAAATGTATTGCGAGGAGGGGTGGGCCTGGGGCGATGTCCAGTATCATATGGAGGATTTTTCTCGCGTTCAGGATGAGCAAGTCCTGGAGCATTTTGAATGCGTGAGAAAGGCGGCTAATGACTACTGGGCAACTGGGGATATCGAAAAATCCTACCCTGCGTTCGAGAGCATCGAGCTACTTTCAGCTTTTTGCAAACACAGAGGTTTTGAGGAAGAAAAGGAGGTCCGAATAGTAGTCAGCGAACCTTCATCAGAATTTGGCCTCGACCCCTCGAATCAAAGCGGGAAGTCTTATCGTAGAGCGTACAGCTACTTTCGCGACGGTGAGCTTGTACCCTGCATTCACCTCTTTGAGGATCAGAAATTGAATGTCTTGCCAATCCGACGCGTCATTGTAGGGCCTCACCCCGAAAAGCAGCAACGAAAAAAAGCCGTGGAAATTCTACTGCGCAACCACGGCATCGACGCAGAAGTATTGGTCTCAGATATCCCATTTCGTGGCAAGTAGATACTTTGAGCTGGAGAGAGAATTGATAGTATTTCACGGCTTCCATCCAGCCAGCAATGCTTTCCCGGAAAGGAGGCGATCATCACGTGCCAATTCAAGTAATGCACAGCAATAACTCATGAGCAAACATTCAAGGTGCGTTAACCTCTTGGGGTGAAAGCGCCGAATCGAATGCGGTATTTAGGGGTCAGGTCTTGCAATCGTACATCTCGTCTTCCGATCGGAGGATTCCTTTCCGTGCTCTCCCTCTACTCTCTCAGCAGGACGACCAGACTGTCCGTCACTGTGCGCATAGTTTCTTTGACGCGAGACGTGCGAGATACGCGGGACGGGCCAAGCGGTGAGGGCCTGGTTGATTCCCCTCTGTGCGCTTCCTTCTCCCTTCAAGGGGTGGCCTGGTCGATCCTCGAATGCGCGCGTCGAACGAGCACAGCCTCATCGTGCGCGTTCCGCGAGCAGGAGGACGGTCAGGCTGCCCCGTTTCCCCCTTCTTAGGCCGCGCGTTGCGCGAGCACAAAGGGCAGTCTGGTTGCCCTGCTTCTCCCATGCTTTCGGGGCTCCTCCTGGTTTTCCCAATAACAGGACTTTGAAGTCGATGAGGCCGAACCAGGCTGGGGAGACCACCGTGGAGAGGGAAGGGTACGTCACCTAAAGTCAGCCGGAGGTTGCTCCGGCTGAATGAGTCTTGTACACTTTGCTCAGATTACTGTTGCGAGGCTGCTGTCCAATGCGACGATCAGACGACAATGTCGAAGATGCGCGGATCGCCGATAATTTGCGCCGCACCATCGAACTCACCGAGCTTGGCTTGGCTTTGCGCCAATCGGTGGTGCAGCAAGGCACCCTCGTTGGCGATGCCATGGCACAGGTCATGCGCGAGATCCGGCGCGCGAAAGAGCAGGCATGGCAGCAGAGTCCTTCCTAGTTCAGGCGCTTTCCACCCTCATTACTGAGTTCAATCGACGTGGCCTTCACTATGCGTTAGCCGGGGGATGGGCCTACAGTGCGCTCGTTGAACCACGCGCCACGACGGACATCGATTTGCTCATGCTCATCGAGCAGCCCACCCGTGAAGGCATCGAATCCCTGCTCGCATCCCAGTTCGATTCGACCGTGATCCATTCTGCCCCCATGGTGTTTCAGGGAATCTCAATCTGGCGCGCGGTGGGCATTCGCGGCGGCCAAGATGTGGTCGTCGATATTCTGTTGGCGGACTCGGATTATCTTAAGACGGCGCTCTCTCGTCGGCGGATGATTGTCTTCGGCGAACTTGATGTGCCGATTCTGGCGATAGAGGATTTGATTGTACTGAAGACTCTGGCCGGTCGCCTGCAAGATCAAGCGGATCTCGAAAAAATCCGGGCTCGCCAGGCTGAGCTCCAGGTGGACTGGAGCTATGTCGAGGGATGGAAGGCTAAACTGAATCTTCGCGGGTAAGGGCTTCTGACGCACAGTTGAATCTGTGCTGATCGTTGAACGCTGACAGCTTTCCTGCCTATTTTTGCGAATACCACCGATAGCCTTGGTTCTCCGAGAAGCTGGCTTTCGGGGCTCCGCCTGGTTTTTCCAATAACAAGACTTTGAAGTCGATGAGGCCGAACCAGGCGGGATCTACTACGTCGTGGTAGTGGCAGCCGTGGAGTTTGGGGAGCATGTCGCCCAGGGCCTGTTGCAGTTCTTTCTCTGTGTAGGCCCGCACGGGGAAGGGCTTGTGCATGGCCTGGCAGAACCGCTGAATGGTATAGGCCGCGCCGGTGCAGAGCACCTTGGTGTCCGGCTTGATGGCGAGGAATTGGGGCAGGGAGAGATAGCGCTCCTGGAAGCCGAGCCAACGCACGGCTTGGCGGAGATGGCTGTACTGGACTTCGTACTCCGTATGGCCAGGCAGCTTGACCGGCGCAGGCCAGCCTTCCTCGATCCCGAATTCCGTGAGGAAGGCCCTGCCTCCTGGCTTCAAGACCCGCCAGAGCTCTGCGACGAAGCGAAAGGGGCCGAGGTTGAAGATCACGTCTTCCGGCAGGTCCTGGCCCAGCGGCAGTCTCACGCGCCTGATCCAATCCAGCGCTTCCTGATGTTGCGGCGTGTCGCCTGTTCCTTCTTGGAGCTCTTTCCTGGTCAGCTTTACCGGCGTCATGTCGGCCATGTTCTCGTTGTCGATGACGAGGTCGACGGAGTTGTCTTTGAAGGGCAGCCATTCGCCGTTGGCGCGGGTGCCGATGCCGCCCCAGCCTCCGGCCTTGGCGCGGGTGACTTGCAGCTTGAGGAAGGGCTGGGTGATGTCGAGGGAGATGTACCGGATGGTCTGTTTTTCAAAGGGCAGGAGTTCCTTGCCCAACTCACGCGCGAGGTAGCCGAGCCCTCCGCCCACTTCCACGATGACGCGGGGCTTGGGGCTGAACCAGCCCAGCTTTCGCAGTTGCTTCATGAGGAGCCGGCCATAGGTCAAGCCGTTGAGGGTTTCGTT
The DNA here is from genome assembly GCA_026387665.1 of Nitrospirota bacterium. NCBI lineage: Bacteria > Pseudomonadati > Nitrospirota > Nitrospirota bacterium. The sequence continues at coordinate 32,034 of JAPLLG010000011.1, read as the reverse complement.
CGGTTCCCGGAAGAGGTGCGAGACGGTGGTTTCGATCAGGTCGAAGTGTTCGTCGTCTTCGCCGCTGTCGGTCAGTCCGTGGTGGTGAAAGTCTTCAAGGTGCTCTTCCCCCTCGAACCCTTCCTGCCCTGACCAGCCTTCCCGGATTTCTTGGAGGAGCAGATCCCACTTGGCCTTGTGGCGGTGGCCGCCCGGCGGCTCTGTGCCGTAGTAGCAGAGGGAGTAGGTGGGGAGGGACCAATGTTCTAAATGCCATTGGCCTGGCTGTCCGTCCGGTCCGCAGACCCTCGTGCCGTATTTTTCCAGCAGCGCCGCAACCGATGTGTGGCCGTTCATCGCTTGGAGCATCTCCAGGCCGGTGCGATTCAATCGCACGATGGGCAGGTTGTCATCGAGGGGGGCGAACCACCATTCGTCTTCGTGGTGTTGATAGGCGATGAGATCGGGGATGTGCCAGGCCAGGAGACTGAGGGTCTCTCCGGTGAGGCTGAGCGGTTGGTGTGCGGCGACAGTTGGTTTCATGGTTAGCAGGATGCTGAAAAAGACCGCCAGCGGCGTTCTCGCAAACCGTGAAAGGTAAAACGTGAAAAGTGAAACGTAAGATGGCTGAGCGCTTCTTCTCCGAAACCTTTCACGTTTGACGATTCACGTCTCACGAACCGCTGGACGGCCTTTTTGAGCATCCTGAGGCTATTGGAGTTTCTAGGCATGCGAAACATTTCAGCTGTACTTTTTTCTTTCACCGAGTTTTCCCGCAGCCTGTTGGGCAACCTGTGTGAGCGCCGCAGCCTACACGAGGGGCCAGGATTCTCGCAAGGCCTTACGAATCGTGAAGCGTCGTTCGTGGGAGGGGGAGCTGATAGCGAATGGCGTATAGCTGATGGCTCGGAAAGAGTACTGTCGGTTGTGAAGATGAGTCGATTATTGGTTTAGGTAGTTCCGACTCTGGTTTCTAGCTATAAGCCATACGCTATACGCTCTTTTCTTTGGGCGAACTCTAGAGCTGCGAGGGGGCAAACGTCTCTGTGACGGTGATGACTCCGCGCATGATGGGGTGAATGCGGCAGAGGTAGGGGTAGCGGCCGGGAGCGAGACCCGGGACGGCAAAGGTGCCGTTGGGGAGCATGAGGCCGGAGTCGAAGGCGCAGAGATCGCCCTCCTCCACACAGCCGATATGGGTCACGGTATGTTCTGATCCGGTGGGGTTTTCCCACTTGATCGGAGACCCGGTCGAGATGGTGACGGATTTCGGAACGAAGTAGGGGGAGGTACTCTCAATCGTGATAGCGGTGTAGGGAGGCGTCGCTGCCGTCGGCCAGGCCGGGAGTAGTCCCACTGTGAGTAGCAGGGCGATGAGGAGACGAGGGGTCATAGAGCGCTTCCTGAGCATCCGGTTCCTATACCATAAGAGCGGTCCCAATCGAAAAGGATTCGGCTCCCTCTGTGCCAGATATTTTACCAGGTCAGTCCGGAGCAAGCCTGGGTGGGAGTCGTGAGAATCAGGGGCCTTCCTGGCCCTGGTGCAACGGTGCGATTCACCTCATGGGGGTGGCGGGGGAGGGACTTTTCTTTCATCTGGTTAGGGCGGGAAGGGCTGTTAGTTGCAAGACCCCATTGGTTCATGCTAGATGGAGGCCGCGTCAGACATCCAATGGATGAGAGAGGAGCATTTCGATGGCGAAGAATAAGAAGAAACCAGCGAAGAAGACCCCTGTAAAGGCGAAGGCCAAAGCCAAGGCGAAGTCTGCCGTGAAGACGGCAGTGAAGAAGCCGGCGGCAAAGAAGGCAGTCAAGAAAACTGTGAAGAAATCAGCCCCCAAAAAAGCAGCCAAGAAATCAGCCGCAAAGAAAGTGGTGGCGAAGACTGCCAAGAAGCGGTCGGTCGCGGCCCCCAAGCCCGCTGCGAAGAAAACAGCCGTGAAGAAGGTTGCCGTCGTTTCGTCCGCACCGGCGGCTCCCGTTCCTGTCAGAAAGCCTGTGCCATCGTTCGTGGAGGAGGCGCCTCAGAAGCCCGTGTTGTTGCGGCCGCTGGGATCGCCGATGCCGAAGGATGCCGACCTTGAGGATGAGCTGCCCGAAGATGTGGATATGGCCGATGAAGTCGATGAAGACGTGGAAGAAGAGCTCACGCTGGACGGGGAAGATGAAGATTCAGATTTCCTTGAAAAGCCGGAGAGCCTGTTAGACGACGCAGACGATTACCACACGCACTAACGCCCGCATGGGATGCCAGGTCTCGCCGAGTCGTCCGGCGAGATGATACGGGAACGGTATTCCGGTCTTGTGGCGTCCCTTCTGCCTGTGTGCCATCTTCCTGCTGAATGCCCGCGATGAATATCCTATGAGTCATTTTTTGTTCGTGGCTGGTGCCTTGCGAGAGCGCACCTCGGAGGAAAGCGCCGAACTGCAACTTGGACATAGGCTCTGGGGGCTCTGCACCGGGCTGATCCGCACGAATCTCCAGACCTACCTCGATCCAGGGTCCCGCGGCCTGGTGTATGTGCTGAAGGTCGGACTCTGCGCCGAGTTTCAGATCCTGTCGCCGGTGCTGGACTTCGCCGACCTGGATGCGTTTCTCAGTGATGAGCTGAGAACGGAAGCCCGATTTGGCTTTGTGCGAATCGACGCAGTGCGCCCCCTGGCCTGTTCGTCCGGCGTGAGCCAGGCCTTGTTGCTCAACGTATTGCAGATTCCCGATCAGGCTGAGCTCAATCGGCGATTGGCCTTAGGCATGCATCGGCTGACGCAAGCGGAGTATGACGCGATCATGCAGGGAGCCACGGCAGCGACGATTTGACAAGATGCTCAAAAAGGCTGTTCAGCGAGGCCGCAGCGAGTGAAGATCCGAGGCATACCCGTAGGGTACGTTGAGGGTCTGAACGATGCGAGAACGACGCTGGCAGACTTTTTCAGCATCCTGATTTAGATCCGCCGCCCGGTCATCAGTTGATACGCCTCGTCGATCGTCTCGACTTCTTTCACCGTCACATTGAGCTGAAACCCCAATTCGTTCAGGTTCCATCGCGCGTCATGAATTTGTCCGCGTGGAACCAGTATCGTGCGGTAGCCTTCCCGCGCGGCGGCGCGAACCTTATCCGGGATACTGCCGACCGGGCCGATCTGTCCTCCCGGTTCCAAGGTGCCTGTCATGGCTATGCCTCGCTGAATGGGCTCTCCTTTGAATAGGGCAATGAACCCCACCGTCATCGCGGCGCCGGCGCTGGGCCCGTCGCTGCTGGTCGGTTGATAGGCGACTCCTTGCACAGAGACGGTCCCGCTATGTTGGATTGAGGGCGTGCGTTCAATGGCATAGGCAAAGGCCTGAGCCATCGAGCCTAGGTGGGTGTTGCCCAGCGTTACGCCCGCGAGGCGCCATTGTAGCTGAACGGGGTTCGGCTCGGGCTTCTTCTCCCACCACATCATGAGAATCTCAAACACGCCGAGATGGTTCTGGCTGATCGCCGCCAGGACCGGGAGTTCAATCGCCCTGTCAGCCGGGACCGCGATCGGGATTCCCCAGAGGAGGGTGAGGATCACTGTGCAGGTGGCGGCAAGCTGGCGTGGCATCATGGGGCTTCCATCTCAAGAAACGTGAAAAGTAAGACGTGAAACGTGAAACGCAGGATTACCGAGCGCTCTTTTTTTTGAAATCTTTCACATTTGACGTTTCAGGTCTTACGGCTTGTGAAAGTGTAGCAAATCCGGTTGGGCCGTCCAGCTGGTTCGCGGTTCTTGTCTTGCGTTGGGCCGTGGCATTTCGTATAAGGGCCGCATGATAAATCGAGTCTGTGCCTGGATCATGGTGGGGGGGCTGGCCTTTCTCTGGCTGCCGTTGGGGGCTGTGGCCTCGAATTGCCAGGAGGAGACGGTTGCCTCAGGGCCTGACGCAGCTCTGAGGCTGCATCTGAGCGCCGACTGTACGGAGCAAGAGCGGGAGGCGCGAGTGGTGGATGCGACGCAGCTCTTGCAGGCGTTCAAAGAGGGGAAGGGGATCGATCTCTCAGGGGTGGTGGTGCGCGGGGACTTGTCGCTGGATGCGTTGACTGTGGGGCCATTGCCGCCGGAACTTGATGGGATGAAGGAGCTGCAGGGGCGCGAGGCCCGTGTGATTCCCGGCTCCATGATGATCGTGAATTCTGTGGTGCGCGGGGCGATCAGACATCAATCGGCGCAAGGGCTATTGGTGGTGAAGGGGCCTGTCACGTTTAGCGGGACCACGTTTGAGCAGATCGTGGATCTTTCGCGGACCGTCTTTGTGCAGCCCGTGACCCTGTCTGGCGCGATATTCCTGAAAGAGAGTTATTTTGTGCAGGGGCGATTCCTGCGCGATGTATTGGCCGAGAAAACGGCCTTTGGCCCTCACACGCGATTTCACCGATCGGTCTTTCAGGGGCCGGTGACCTTTCAGCAGTCGGGATTCAACGGGCTGGCGGAGTTCCTGGAGGTGGTGTTCCAGAAGGATGCCAATCTGTCGCGCACCTATTTCAAGTTGGGCACCGGGTTTTCCGGGAGCCGTTTTCAGGGTCTGGCGGATTTCTCTGAGGCATCGTTCGACCGGGAGGCGTTTTTTACCTTCACCCTGTTCGAGGGGGATGCCTATTTTCGCCGGGCCACGTTCCGATCGACAGCGGATTTCTCCGATGCCAAGTTCAAGGGGCGGGACGATTTCTCCAAGGTCTTTTTTGAGAAGGGCCCGGAGTTTACCAGGGCGACCAGATCTGTGACCGCACAGGCGCCTCTGGGGATCGAAAATCCGACCATCCAATATGCCATCACCCTTTCTCTTCTCATCTTCAGCGCCATGCTGATTGCCTATCTGATCCGGTCACGGTAGAGGGTAGGGCCATTTCCCCTACCCCCCACTAATAGATGGAGACTTGCTCCGCTCCCCCAAAGCTGGTATAAAACCGCTTGTGGATAACCACTCAGACGACACAGAACAAACTGAACTGCCCTATCAAGTTCGCATCGAGAACTTTGAAGGGCCGCTTGATCTCTTGCTCCATCTTATTAAGAAGAGCGAGATCAATATCTACGACATTCCCATCCATCTGATCGCTCAGCAATATCTGGCTTATATCGAAGCGATGGAAGATCTCAACCTGGCCGTCGCAGGGGAGTTTCTGGTCATGGCCGCGACGCTGATTCAGATTAAATCCAAGATGTTGCTTCCAGTCGATGAGACCGCAGTCGATGAAGAAGACGGGCCGGACCCGCGCGAAGAATTAGTGCGGCGTTTGCTCGAGTACAAGCAGTTCAAGGAGGCCGCCAATCAACTGGACGAGCATGAGCGTTTGTGGCGGGAGATCTATAGCCGTGAGCAGAGCCAGCCGGTTGATCTGAAGCCGGATGAGACGTTGATGGAGAATGTCAGCTTGTTCGACCTCGTGGATGCCTTGCAGGGAATTCTCGATCGCACCCCCGGCAAGAAGTTCATGGATATTCTGCCGGACAACTTGACGGTTCGGGAGCGGATGAGCGCGATTTTGGAAATGTTGGAAGGGCAGGAGTCGGTGAATTTCGTCGAACTGTTCGAGCCGTCCTGCCATCGCCTGGTTATCATCGTCACGTTTCTGGCGTTGCTGGAACTCATGCGGCTTCGCACAGCCCGGATCTATCAAGCGGAAAACTTCGGGCCGATCCTTGTTTCGCGCGCCTTTTCCCTGGTACCGGACCCGGCGGAATTGGATGATTCTGAATGGAGGTAAGTATGAGCATGAGCTCAACCGTTGAACAGGAAGTAGACGACATGACGTTGGTCGATACTGCGCCGACTATCGAGGCCAGCGAGACGCAGGAGCCAGACGCAGCGGCGAAGGACGTTATCGCTGAGGTGATGAGCAGCCAGTCTGTCGCGATCGACGTGCGGGAACTGAAAGCGATTCTTGAAGCCATCTTGTTCGTGTCGCCAGAGCCTGTGCCGGTCGCGCGGCTCATGTCGATCTTGGGAACGGTCTCACGGGCCGAAGTGGTGCAGGCGCTGGATATTCTCGCGCACGACTTGGATCAGGAAGGGCGCGGCATTCAGCTCGTGCAGGTGGCAGGCGGGTATCGGCTGGTGACGAAGCAGGAATATGGCCCCTGGCTGAAACGGATGGATAAAGCCAAGGCAGCGCAAAAGCTGTCTCGTTCCGCGCTCGAATCCCTTGCCATTATTGCCTACAAGCAACCGCTGGTGCGATCCGAGATCGAAGAGATCCGTGGCGTGGAAACGTCCGGTGTCCTCCGCACGTTATGTGAACGCAAGTTGGTGCGGATCGTCGGGCGGAAAGACGTGCCGGGCCGGCCGATCATGTATGGAACGACCAAGTTCTTCCTCGAACATTTCGGGCTCCAAGACCTGACCCAGCTTCCGCCGTTGCGCGAGTTCAAAGAGCTCGGCGAGTCCGAGCAGGCGCTGCTGCCGATCGAACAGGAGTCTCTGGTGGCGGTCCAGACCTCTGAATCGTCCGACTCCGAGACCCTCCCTGTCACGAGCGACCTGGCGGAAGGCGAGTCTGTGTTGAGCTTCGATGTAGAGACCAACGAAACGTTGCTTCAAGAACCGGTCGAGCAGGCCTAGCAGGATGCTGAAAAAAACCGCCAGCTTCGTTCTCGGCTCATCGAAATCCTCAACGTACCCTTGAGGGTACGCCTCCGGCTTCGACTCGCCTGCGGCCTTGCCGGACGGCCTGTTTGAGCATCCTGGTAGGGAAGCCAGGCTCTTAGCCCGGATATGTAGACCTCGAAGTCGCTGGGTTCTCAGGGCATCTGTGCGTACCCTGTGGCCTAGGGGCAATTTTTCCGTCCTCCCATTTTGCTATCTTCTTATAGCCTTCAGAAACCGGGCCTGAGCGCCCTTTAAATTGCGCGCGTCCAACGAGGGCCTCTCTTTTTGGCAGGGGCGGTTTGGGGATTCCCACTGCGCCCGTCGAGCGAGCACATTCCGATTGTGCGCGCTCCGGGAGCAAGGGAACTTCCAAACTGTCCCTGCCTTTCCCTTGAGGCCGCGCGTTGCGCGAGCAGCAAAAGGCGCTCAGAGCCCCGTTGACTCCCCTCAAGCCGCTTTGTTAGACTTCCCGTTCTCAATCTAAGTTGTTGAAAGAGGCGAAGTTCTTCGGTATCACCCGGTCCTGTCACACGAGGCACCACCAATGATCAAAGCATGGCTACTCGACGAGATGTTTCGGTTCGATCGAACGCATCTGAGCATCGAAGAAATTCAGGGCGAATGGGGTGCCGGCGACTCGATTGCGCAGGAAGAAGAACTTCCGCCGCCTCCGGCGAACGTGGCCGTCAAGTCTGGGAATGGCCGGGTCACCATTACATGGGATCCCGTTCCCGAGGCCATGTACTACAATCTCTATTTCAAAACGACCAAGGGCGTGATGATCAAGTTTTCGGATCTCACGCGCCCGATTGCCGGCGACGATGACTTCAAAGCCGTCATCGGGGTGACGAAAGAGAACGGCACCTGCGTCGAAGGCGTCCAGAGCCCCTTCGTGCACGACGATCTGGCCAACGGGACCTGCTACTACTACGTGGTGACTGTGGTGACGCAGAAGGGGGAGAGTCTCGAGTCCAAGGAAGTCATGGCGGTTCCCTCGCCCTATCTGCTGGCCATGAGCATCGGGTGCGAAGGCGTCGACGATGGTGAGTTCAGCTCGCCCACCGGTATCACGCTCGACAAAGACGGCAACATCTACGTGGCCGATACCGATAACCATTCGATTCAAAAACTCGACAAGGCCGGGAAGTTTGTCGCTCGTTGGGGCGGTGATCCTTCCTCTCAGGAAGGCAGCTTTTACTATCCTCGTGGGTTGGCCATCGGGCCGAACAACGTGCTGTACATCGCGGACAGCGGCAACAACCGCATTCAGAAATTCGATCTCGACGGCAATGTGATGCAGGCCTGGGGCAAGTTCGGCTTCGCCTGGCGCGGCGCCGATCTGGGCCGATTCGATGTGCCCTGGGGACTTGCGACGGATGCTGAGGGCAATCTCTACGTGTCCGACACGAGCAACTCCCGCATTCAGAAATTCACCTCGGACGGGCAGGCGCTGCTCAAGTGGGGCCGCGATGGCAGCTTCGACGGAGCCTTCTTCTTCCCCCGCGGCGTGGCGGTCGACTTTGTCGGCAACATCTTTGTGGCGGATGAAAGCAACAATCGCATTCAGAAGTTCGATGCTCGAGGGAGCTTCCTGGCCAAGTGGGGGCGCGAGGGCGCGGGCCCAGGTCAATTCAAGTCTCCTTGGGGCATTGCCTGCGACGCGCTCGGCAACGTCTATGTCGTCGATACCGGCAACCATCGTATTCAAAAGTTCGACGGCAACGGGACGTTCCTCTGCGCTTGGGGAAACCGCGGACGGGCCGAAGGGCAGTTGAACTATCCGTACGGGATCGCCGTCGACAAAGAAGGCGCGGTCTATGTGGTCGATAGCGGCAACGGCCGCGTGCTCAAGTATGTGCCGACGGAGGAAGAGCTCGATCGCGGGAAGGATGCAGCTACGGCTGCGGCTTCCAGTCTGGCGCCCAGCGAGACCCCTGCACCACGCAGCGTGGCGGTTAAGGCCGGCGATACGGAAACTTTCCTTAGCTGGATGGAGGTGTCTGGCGCCCAATCCTATAATTTGTATTTCAATACGCTCCCGAAACTCACGACCCAGTCGGCGACGAAGGTCGAGGGTGTGACGAACCCCTATACCCATAGCGGTCTTTCAAACGATACTCCGTATCACTACGCCGTCTCCGCGGTGTTCGAGAACGGTGTGGAAAGCGAGTTGTCGAGTGAAGTGACGGCTACGCCGGTCCTCATCGATATTACGGCGCCACAGAACCCCTATGCCGTGATCAACCATGGCGCGTTCATGACGAATACGCCGGAAGTGATCGTCACGATTTCGGCGAACGACGTCGATACCGGCGTGGCGGCCTATTTCACCTCGGAAGCGCCGATGACGCCTATGGCGGGGACGCCGGGCTGGGTCGAGGTCACGCCGGCCACCAAGTTCGGCGCGACGATTCCGTTTATTCTGTCGCCGGGAGACGGGCAGAAGGCGATCTATGTGTGGTTCAAGGATGTGGGTGGAAACGTGTCCACTCCCGCCACGACCACAATTCTGGTCAATACGTCGGGCTATCTCTGCGTGGCCGAATGGGGCCGTACGGGCCGCGGCGCATCCTTGCTGCATGGCGGCGAGTTCATGGCCCCGGTGTACGGGCTGACGGTCGATCAGCAGGGATCGCTATTCGTCGTCGATAACGGGAACAACCGGATTCAGAAGTTCGACAATGCCGGCAATTTCATTATCCTTTGGGGGAACTTCGGTTCGGCCAATTCGAACTTCCATAACCCCACGGGCATTGCCTGCGATGGCAAGGGCGACGTGTGGGTGGTCGATACGAACAACCACCGGGTTCAGAAATTCGACGGGAAGCTCGGCGGCTATTTGATGAAGTTCGGGTCGCGCGGCAACGGCGAAGGGCAGTTCAATTCACCCTGGGGCATTGCGGTTGATCGGGTGCGCGGGTATGTCTACGTGGTCGATAGCGCCAACTTCCGCGTGCAGAAGTTCGACATGAACGGGGAGTTCATCATGTCCTGGGGCAGCTTCGGAAACGGAGACGGCCAGTTCTACTTCCCGCGCGGCATCGCCGTCGACCAGACGGATGGGTTCGTGTATGTCGTCGACATGGGTAATCACCGGATTCAGAAATTTGATACCAGCACCAACGTGCTGCCGCAGTTGTTGACCAAGTGGGGCGGCAGTTCCGAGCCAGGCCACGCCAGCAGCCCGCTTGCGCAGGAAGCCGGCCAGTTGCGATCACCCTGGGGCATTACGGTCGATGGAGCCGGCGATGTATACGTGTCGGATACCGGCAACCATCGCATCGAAAAGTTTGATAAAGAAGGCAACTTCATCACCCAATGGGGCGGGTTCGGGAACGGCAAGGGCCAATTTAACTTCCCCTACGGCATTGCGGTCGATGTCAGGGGCAGCGTGTTTGTCGTCGACAGCGGAAACACCCGGGTCGAACAGTTCATGCCGGCCGACGAGGGCAGTGAGCGGCTCCAGGAAAACGCCGAGAGCGCCGCTGAAATCGAGAACGCGCAGGTTACGGGCACATCAAGAAAATCGTAAGAGCGGTCACGAGGGTTTGAGGAGCTGGTGAAGGGAAGATATGCTGGATAAGGAACCACGTTTAGGGTTGACCTACGACGATGTCGTGTTGATCCCGGCCAAGTCCCAGGTGTTGCCGAGCGAAGTCGATATGCGGACGACGCTCACTCGCCACATCAAGATCAATATCCCCATTATCAGCTCGGCGATGGATACCGTCACGGAGTCCCGTTTGGCCGTCGCCATTGCCCGCGAAGGCGGGCTTGGGATTATCCATCGCGTCTTGTCGCCCTCGGATCAAGCGACGGAAGTGGATCGGGTTAAGAAATCCGAGAGTGGAATGATTCTCGATCCGATCACGATCTCGCCGGATCAAACGATTCGCGATGCCCATGCGTTGATGGCGAAATACCGGATCTCCGGTATTCCCGTCACGAAGGGCAAGAAGCTGGTCGGTATTCTGACCAATCGGGATCTGCGGTTCGAAACCAGGATGGATTTGAAGGTCTCGCAAGTTATGAAGCGGGACAAGCTGATTACGGCGCCTGAAGGCACGAGCCTGGAAAAGGCTCGCGAGGTGTTGCACGAACACCGGATCGAGAAGCTTCCGGTCGTGAATAAGAATTTTGAGCTCAAGGGGCTCATTACGATCAAGGACATCGAAAAGCGCATCATGTATCCCAACGCCTGCAAGGATAAGCATGGCCGGCTCTGCGTCGGTGCGGCGGTCGGGGTCGGGCCGGAGACAGAAGATCGCGTGGCGCGCCTCAAGAAGGCCGGGGTGGATGTGATCGTGGTCGATACGGCCCACGGGCATTCTCAGGCGGTGTTGGATACGGTCAAGATGATCAAGCGCCGGTATCCGGAACTCGAATTGATCGCCGGGAACATCGCGACAGCCGAGGCGGCGAAGGATCTCCTCAGGGCCGGTGTCGATGCCGTGAAGGTGGGAGTCGGGCCCGGCTCCATTTGCACCACCCGCATCGTGTCCGGCGCCGGGATGCCGCAGCTGACGGCGATTGCCGATTGCGCAAAGGTCCTCGCGGGCCAGGGCGTTCCGATCATTGCAGACGGCGGGATCAAGTTCTCAGGCGATATTACAAAAGCGTTGGCCGCAGGCGCCTCCTCGGTGATGCTGGGCGGACTCTTGGCCGGTACGGACGAATCGCCTGGGGAAACCGAACTGTACCAAGCCGGGACTTATAAGGTGTATCGCGGGATGGGTTCGATCGGCGCGATGGAGCGAGGCGGCGGAGACCGGTACGGCCAAGGCGGTCGTCCGGTGCAGAAGCTGGTCCCGGAAGGCATCGAAGGACGCGTGCCCTATAAAGGAAAGCTTTCGGCCGTGATCTATCAATTGATCGGCGGGGTGAAGTCCGGCATGGGTTATTGCGGGTGCAAGACGATCTCGGACTTGCAGCAGAAGGCCCAGTTTATCCGGCAGACGGTTGCGGGTCTCCGCGAAAGTCACGTGCACGATGTCATCATCACGAAGGAAGCGCCGAATTACCGGATGGATTGGGAATAGAGCCAAGAGCGAATGGCGTATGGCTTATGGCCGATAGTCAGAATGCCGGTCGCGTATCTCCTCCATTGCTTACCTATTTTCTTTCTACTGCTATCAGCCATCAGCTATAAGCTCTTTTCAAAGCATGGAACTCTGGCACAATAGAATCCTGGTCCTCGACTTCGGGTCGCAATATACCCAACTGATCGCGCGCCGCATTCGCGAGGCGCAGGTCTATTCGCAGATTCTGCCCTGCACGGTCTCGCTGGCGACGATTCTGGCCTATCGGCCGCAAGGGATCGTGTTGTCCGGCGGCCCCTCCAGCGTCTACGAAAAGAAGGCGCCCACGGTTCCCAAGGAAATTTTCGATCTGGGGATTCCCATTCTCGGCATTTGTTATGGGATGCAGCTCGTGACGCATTTGTCCGGCGGCGAGGTCGCCAAATCCAAACATCGGGAGTATGGCCGGGCCGAGCTGACCATCGACGACGACAGCAACCTCTTCAAGGGCATCGGCAAAGGCGGATCGACGGTTGTCTGGATGTCGCACGGAGACCGTATCGAACGGATGCCACCTGGCTTCCGATCCATCGCACATACGGCCAACTCTCCGGTTGCGGCCATGAAGCGGGACGACCATAAGCGGCGGATCTATTGCCTCCAGTTTCATCCGGAAGTGGTGCATACGCCGGAAGGGACTCAGATCCTTCGGAACTTCGTCTATGACATCTGTGGCTGCAAGCCGACCTGGACCATGCAGTCCTATGTGGAGACGGCGGTGCAGCAGATTCGCGAGCAGGTGGGCAAGGAGCGTGTGATCTGCGCCTTGAGCGGGGGGGTCGATTCCTCCGTGGCTGCCGCGTTGACGCATCGGGCGATCGGCGATCAGCTGACCTGTATCTTCGTGGACAACGGATTGCTTCGCAGTGGAGAGAAGGAACAGGTCAAACAGACCTTCGCCAAGCAGCTCCATCTGAACTTGCGAATCATTGATGCGTCCGATTTGTTTCTGGCCAAGCTTAAAGGGGTGATCGACCCGGAGCGGAAGCGGAAAATCATCGGGAAGCAGTTCATCGAGCAATTCGAGGCGGAAGCCAAAAAGAAGTCCGGTGGCGTGAAGTTTCTGGTCCAAGGCACGCTTTACCCTGACGTCATCGAAAGCGTGAGTTTCAAGGGGCCGTCGGCCACGATCAAGACACACCATAATGTCGGCGGGTTGCCGGCGCGGATGAAGTTGAAGCTGATCGAGCCGTTGCGCGAACTCTTCAAGGATGAAGTGCGGGTGCTCGGGAAGGAACTGGGGTTGCCGGATGAGATCGTCTGGCGGCAGCCCTTCCCGGGACCTGGCCTGGCGATCCGGGTGCTGGGCGCGATCACCAAGGAGCGGCTGGCCATCTTGCGCGCGGCTGAGTCCATTCTCGATCAGGAGATTCGCGCCGCTGGTCTGTATCGCGAAATTTGGCAGTCGCTCGCCGTGCTCTTGCCGATCAGGACCGTGGGCGTCATGGGCGATCAACGGACCTATGAGCATGTCATTGCGCTTCGTGCCGTGACGAGCCTGGACGGGATGACGGCTGACTGGGCCAAGATTCCGAATGACGTGCTGGGCAAGATCTCGAACCGCATCATCAACGAAGTCAAAGGCGTGAATCGGGTGGTCTACGACATCAGCTCGAAGCCTCCGGCCACAATTGAATGGGAGTAAGGCGTGAGACGTGAAACGTAAAAGGTGAGACGCGATAATCGTTTCACCTTTCACCTTTCACGTTTTACGGCTCAATAATATGGAAGTTAGATTACAGAAAGTTATTGCTGGAGCGGGATTGGCTTCGCGGCGGAAGGCCGAGGAGTTGATTGCTTCAGGGCGCGTGACCGTCAACGGCAAAGTCGTGACGGAGCTCGGCACCAAGGTCGATCCTGCTCGCGACCACGTCAAGGTGGACGGCAAGCACCTGAGCTCCGCCCAGCCCTACGTCTATCTGCTGTTGAACAAGCCGAAGAACGTGATGTCGACGTTGAACGATCCGGGAGGCAGGCCGACGGTGAAGGACTACCTCCGCGGCATATCGGTCAGGGTATTTCCTGTCGGCCGCTTGGACTTCGACAGCGAAGGACTGATGCTCCTGACCAATCACGGAGACTTGGCCCAGACCCTGCTGCATCCCCGCTACCATGTGCCGAAGACCTATCTCATCAAGGTGAAGCAGGTGGTGACGGACGATCATATCCGCCAGTTAGAGCAGGGTGTGCAGCTGGAAGACGGCATGACCAGTCCGGCGGTCGTGAAGAAGGTCAAAAAGGCCAAACTGAATTCCTGGCTGGAGATTACGATCCGTGAAGGGCGCCAGCATCAAGTGAAGCGGATGATGGAGGCGGTCGGTCATCCGGTGCTGAAACTGACGAGAATTAAGATGGGTCCTCTGTCGTTAGGCGATTTGGCGCCGGGCGATTTTCGGTACTTGACCGACCGTGAAGCGAATGCGCTGCGCGAGTTGGCCGAGCACAAACTGGCGGCGGAAGAGGGGCCAGAAAAGAAAGTCGCACGGCCGAAGAAGAAGATCAGCCGGGCTGGATGGGCCCGTTCCAAGAAAGCGAAGGTCGTATGAAGGTCCGAACTCATCGGTGCGGAGAGCTGACGAAGGCTGCGGTCGGGCAGACCGTCGTCTTGAACGGCTGGGTCCAGCGGCGGCGCGACCATGGCATGGTCATGTTCATCGACTTGCGTGACCGAACCGGGCTGACACAAGTGGTGTTCAATGCCGAGCGTAATGCCGCGGTACATCAAGCGTCCCATGCCTTGCGCAGCGAATGTGTCGTGGCGGTGACCGGGCAAGTGATGGCCCGGCCTGATGAGTCCAAGAATCCGAATCTGCCGACCGGTGAGATTGAAATCTTCGTGGATGCCGTCGAGATCTTGAACGAGTCGAAGACGCCGCCGTTTGTCATTGAAGACGATGCTGAAATCACGGAGTCAATCCGGCTGAAGTACCGCTATCTGGACCTTCGTCGTCCGAAGATGCAGCGGATCTTGACCCTCCGGCATAACATCATGCAGGCGGTCCGGAGCTTCCTGAACGACGAACGTTTCCTTGAAGTGGAAACGCCGATTTTGACCAAAAGCACGCCGGAAGGCGCGCGGGACTATTTGGTGCCGAGCCGGGTGAACCCCGGTCAATTCTACGCATTGCCGCAGTCGCCGCAGCTCTTCAAGCAGGTGCTCATGGTGAGCGGCGTCGATCGCTACTACCAGATTGCCCGTTGTTTCCGTGACGAGGATCTGCGCAACGACCGGCAGCCGGAGTTTACCCAGATCGATCTCGAGATGTCCTTTGTCGATCGGCTGGACGTCATGGGCTTGATGGAGCAGATGATTGTGAAGGTGTTCCGTGAGGCAGGCGGCGTCCAATTGCCGACTCCCTTTCCGCGCATGACCTATGCCGAGGCGGTGGGCCGCTACGGATCGGATAAGCCGGATCTGCGTTTCGATATGCCGTTGCATGATGTCACGGCCTTTGCGGCAGCCAGCGAGTTCAAGGTCTTCAAGGAGGCGGCGACTAAGGGCGGGATCGTGAAGGCGCTGATCGTCAAGGGCGGAGCAGCCACGCCGCGCAGCAGGATCGATGCGCTCGGTGAGATGGCCAAGAGCTTTGGCGCGAAGGGGCTGGCCTGGCTGAAGATTACCCCCGAGGGGCAGCTGGAGTCCGTGATCGCTAAGTTTCTGGAGGCCAAGGCATTCGCAGCGGCTCTACCTGACGCCAAGCCTGGCGACTTAGTCCTCTTCGGCGCCGACAAAGCAGCCATTGTTCACGATGTGTTGGGCCGTATCAGACTCTCGCTGGGCGAAGAGTTGAAACTGATCGATGCCAAGGCCTGGAAGCCTCTGTGGGTCACGGAGTTCCCGTTGCTGGATTATTCGCCGGAAGAGAAACGGTATATCTTCATGCATAATCCGTTTGCCGCGCCGATGGACGAGGATCTGCCGTTCCTGGATTCTGAGCCGCTCAAAGTGCGGGCGAAGGCCTATGACATGGTGCTCAACGGCAGCGAAATCGGCGGCGGAAGCATCCGGAACCATCGGAGCGATATCCAGCTGCGCATTCTCGACTTGCTCGGCATCAATAAGGCGCAGGCGCAGGCGAAGTTCGGCTTCTTGCTCGATGCGCTTGAATATGGCGCCCCTCCGCACGGCGGGATTGCCTTCGGGCTCGATCGGCTTATTATGCTGTTGGGAGCGGTGGACTCGATCCGCGACGTGATCGCGTTCCCCAAGACGCAACGGGCTCAATGTCCGCTGACCGATGCGCCCTCTTCCGTCAGTGCTGATCAGTTGAAGGAGTTACGCATCAAGCTCGATCTCGTCGAGTAGGGAGGAGTTATCCGCCCCATGGCAGGCAATTCGTTCGGTCACATCTTTACCGTCACGTCATTCGGCGAAAGCCACGGGCCTGCGATTGGCTGTGTCGTGGATGGCTGTCCGCCAGGTCTGGCCCTCTCGGTCGAGGATATCCAGCAAGATCTTGACCGGCGCAAGCCCGGCACCTCCCGCCACGTCACGCAACGGCAGGAATCCGACACAGTCGAAATCCTCTCCGGTGTCTTCGAAGGCAAGACGACCGGCACCCCCATCGCCTTGCTCATCCGGAACGAAGATGCCCGCAGCAAAGACTACGGTAATCTGATCGATACCTTTCGCCCCGGTCACGCAGACTACACCTATTGGCAGAAGTATGGGATTCGCGACCACCGTGGCGGTGGACGATCCTCTGCTCGTGAAACAGCCGTACGTGTGGCTGCAGCGGCGATTGCCAGGAAATGGCTCAGGGAGAAGCACGGGATCGTGATTCGTGGCTACCTGAGCCAGCTGGGGCCTCTAGAAGCACCCTTTGCGAGCTGGGATGAGGTCGGCAAGAACCCATTTTTCTCCGCCAATGCCGACGTGGTGCCGAAGCTGGAATCCTTCATGGACGAATTGCGGAAGGCCGGCGATTCGGTCGGAGCGAAGATTACGACGGTGGCTGAGTCGATGCCGGTCGGGTGGGGCGCTCCGGTCTATGCCAAGCTGGATGCAGACCTTGCCTCAGCCATGATGAGCATCAATGCCGTCAAAGGGGTGGAGATCGGCGCAGGGTTCGCCTCTGTCACCCAGCGGGGCTCTGAGCATGGGGACGAGATGACCCCGGAAGGATTTCTCACCAATCATGCGGGAGGTATCCTGGGGGGTATTTCCACCGGGCAGGATCTCGTGGTGACGATTGCCATCAAGCCCACGTCGAGCATTCGCATCCCGCGCCGTTCTATCGACAAGCAGGGGAATCCCGTGACGGTGGAGACGAGTGGCCGCCATGATCCCTGCGTGGGCATCAGGGCGACGCCGATTGCTGAAGCCATGATGGCGCTGGTGCTCATGGACCATGCCTTGCTCCACCGCGCGCAGAACGCCGATGTGAAGGTTGCCACGCCGACTATTTCCGCCTCGGTCAAGAAATCGTCTCGTTCGTCCAAGTCTTCCGGTCCCGCCAAGGTCAATCCCGATCCGGATGAAGCCTAGCCCACTGATTGAGATCGAACGGGCGACGGTCTATCGCGGCGATACCTGTGTGTTCACCGACTTCTCCCTGTCCCTCCACGAGGGGGAACATGTTGCCATCCTCGGTCCTAATGGCGCCGGAAAATCGACCTTCCTGAAATTGCTGGCCGGTGAAGTCCATCCGTTGCCGAATGATGAGACCCATATCCGCTTGTTCGGGGAAGAACGGTGGAACGTCTGGGACGTGCGGAAGCGATTGGGAATGGTGTCGCACGATCTGCAGCACCAGTACATGGAAAATGTCATCGGGTTGAAGATTGTGCTGTCAGGCTACTACGCGAGCATCGGAACCTATAAACACCAAGACTTCAGCTATGCGCAGATGGCTCGCGCCCATGCCGTGCTGGAAGAACTCGGCATCGGTTTCTTGACCGAGCGGAAATTCTCTGAGATGTCGACCGGTGAACAGCGGCGCTGCCTGCTGGGCCGCGCCTTGGTGCATGATCCGGCGGCCTTGGTGTTGGATGAGCCCACCAGCGGACTCGATCTGACTGCCACGTTTCACTACCTGGATCTGGTGCGGGCCCATATGAAGAAGGGGAAGACTGTGCTGCTGGTCACGCACCATATCCATGAGATTCCGCCTGAAATCACGCGGGTGGTCTTCTTGAAGGGAGGCAGGATTATTCAGGACGGAGAGAAGCAGTCTATGCTCACCGACGCCAACCTGAGTAGGCTTTTCGACTGCCCCGTGGCCATTGCGCAAGCGAACGGGTGGTATCAAGCGCTTCCTGGCCACAGTACCGCACACTGACTGTTCATCCCCCGCCCAACACGACATGAAACGTGAGGTCTGCATCGAGGCGGCGTACTTTGATGCTAACTCGCTGGCCTGGCGTCGTTCTCTCAATCAGATAATTCTTTAAGTGGGCCGCATCGAGAATCTCCGTCTCCTCGATCGCCAGCAAGATGTCCTGCTTTTGAATGCCGGATTCTTTGGCCGGGTCCGCGACATCCTTCACGGCGATGCGCCACTTGGTGCCGTCTTTCACCGGTGTCATGTGAATGCCTAATTTAGAGAAGGCCAAGGGCTTCCCCTCCAGCGCGGCGTTGACGATTCGCTGCGCGAGAGGCCCTGGCACGGCAAAGGCCATGCGGCTGCAATGGGCCTGCGTCTCGTCCTTGTCCGTTTGAATGATGGCATGCATCACACCGACGACTTCCCCCTTGTGATTGAAGAGACCGCCTCCGGAATTGCCGCTGCAGGCTGCGAGGTCCGCTTGCAGGAGGCGCGTATCGACCGTTTGGAGAAAGGTATTGGCGTTCCCAATATGGCCAAAGGCCATCGTGGGACCCCAGCCCAAGGGGTAGCCTACGGTAAACACTTCGGTGCCCTGCTCGACGTCGCCTGGGGCAAAGGGGGTTGCGGCTGGGAGGAGCGCGCGATATTTCTCCACGACACGATAGACCACGACATCGAGATAGGCGCTGTCGCCGACCAGTTGCGCTGGGAGTTCATGGAGGTCGGTGGTGAGGACGAGGATTTGCTTCGGGATGACGTGCCCCGAGGGGCTGTGTTTTTCGACGGCATGTCTGGCCGTGACAAGGTAGCCATCGCGCAGGTGAAAGCCGGTGCCGCGAATTTGGATCTTGCCTGGCTTCTCGGGCGTGCGAGGGTCTGGGGTGTCTTCTATGATGCCGACGGTGGCGCGTTTGGCACGGTCGAGGGAGTCATGATGATTCGGCTCGGCCCATGCGATTGAGAATGGCATGACGAGCAATAGGCATAGGGTAAGGATGGTCATCCGTCGATGTGTCGCATGGGTCGCTGGTTGGGTGAGGTGGTTCATGAAAAGGCCTTTCGTGATGAGAATGCCGGATGGAATCATATCTTTCGTTCTAGTGCAAGCCGCGGTTGCGTTGTACTGCCGGGGTTGGTTGGCTATAGTAGTTTCACTGTGACGCAACCACTTCGCACGATCGCGTTCAATAAACCCTACGGGGTCCTGCCCTGTTTTACCGATCCGGATGGGCGGCCGACCCTGGCTGACTATGTGACGATTCCCGGCGTCTATGCAGCCGGACGTCTCGATTTGGATAGTGAAGGGCTCCTGCTTCTGACGTCAGACGGGACGTTGGCCCATCACATCACGGACCCGCAACATAAGTTGCCGAAAGTGTATCTCGCGCAGGTGGAACGCATTCCAAGCGAGGAGGCGTTGGAGCAGTTGCGACAGGGTGTGTTGCTGAACGGCAAAAAAACTAGGACTGCTGACGTGCAGCTGTTGCCGGCCGATCCGCAGTTGTCTGATCGTCCCGTGCCTATTCGTTTCCGCAAAAATGTGCCGACTGCCTGGGTGGAGATCACGCTACGCGAGGGGCTGAACCGGCAGGTTCGCCGCATGACCGCCGCAGTCGGGCATCCCACTCTGCGACTTGTGCGGGTGGCGATCGGGCCGGTCCTGTTAGGTGATCTTCCGTCAGGCCAGTGGCGGGATGTGACGAGCAGTGAGGTTCAGCAGATTTATGTGGCTGCATCCGGACGATAAGTCTTAGCAGGATGCTGAAAAAGGCTGCCAGCGGCGTTCTCGCGTCGCTCAGAGGCTCAACGTACCGAAGCGTACGCCTCGCCTCTTCGCTCGCTGCGGCCTTGCTGGGCAGCCTTTTTGAGCATCCTGCGTATTTTAGGGTGAGGAGCGGCGGCGTTCTGATCTGTCGGAGGGGTGAAGGTTGATGATTCGAAGCGTCTCTTACCATGTGATCGGTATCGTCATGGGTCTCGTGGCCGGTCTTGCCGGCTGTCAGGCGAGAGGCGGGCAGACGATGCAGGGGCAGCCCTGTTCGGTGATCGAAGGGGGACTCAATCTTTCGGACAGGATCGATACCCTCAACCGGCTGGCCGATGCCTTTGCTGGGCGGTGCTATGAAACTGTAATCGTGCATGGAGAGAGGGCCCGGTCGGAATTCCGGCACAAGACCTTCTCCTTCATGAAGGAGGCAGGGAACGTTTTCGTGCCGGAGGGCTCCTTCATCGATTATGTGTTGGAAAGTTATGAGCGAGGCTATCTCAGTCTCTTGCTGGCTGCGAGCTATGCGAACGTGCAGAAGCCGGAGGAGGCGAAGGTGGAGCTCCGGCAGTTGGATCATGAGCTCTTTACGTCGCTCTATAATTACGGCGAAGACCCGGTCAATCTGCTGCTGTCCGCCGTGTTATGGGAGCGAGTGGGGGAGGTGAACGAGTCGCGCGTGGATTGGCTCAGGCTGAGAGACCTGGGCCTGATGTGGAAGGGGCAGCAGGATGCGGTCCGGCTATTTGCCGCGCGGCAGGTGGATCGAATCGATGAGGGGCAGGCGATCAGCGAGCCCTGGCACGTCTATGGCATCCGCCGATTTCCTGAACTTACATGGGATCTGCAATTCTTTGGATCTACGAGCGGGTATTTTTCCGTGAAGTCGAGCAGGGAGTTCCTTCCCGCCTGCCAGTCCGACACCGGCGTGAGGCTGTCCACGGGAAGTTGGTTCGACAAGATCGCAATGCGCCATAGCCATGGATACCATCCGCTTTTAAACGCGCAGGCATGGGTTCGATTGCCGTTCGGTCTGACCTACAGCCTGGTCCCCTTGGCTGCAGGAGCCGGCGTCATGGTTGGAGGCTGCGCGCTCGATGTGGCGGCGAAGGGCAAGGGAGCGCTCTGCCAGCTCTCGGTGGTCGGGGGAGTGGCCTTGATGCGCACTGCGCCGACGGTGCTGGAAGGCGCGCTACAGCCGGATCTGCGGCATTGGGAGCATGTGCCGGCAGCCTTTGTCGTGACCAGGGCCTCATCGCCAGAGCTGGAGCCTTGCCTGCCTAAACTTGAAACTGCTGTTCAGCGGCTTTGGTAGGAGTGCTCCGCCAGTTCGCGTTTCAGAATGTATTCAGTGATTTCACGAGGCAGTCTGGCACCCCAGCTTGCGGTGGCATGGAGCGAAGCATATGGTAGAGGAGCCTACTGTCCAGGCTCAATAGGTGACTACACAAGCCTGCCCCATGCCTCTGCCTTGAAGGACTGAATGAGAGGTAAGTCATAAGATGAATGGAGTAATTTACAAGGGTTATGAGATTAGGGCCATACCTCATCAACTGGCGGACTCCGGAGAGTGGACTGTCAATCTTGTCATTCTCAAGCATTGCAACGATCAGGTCGTTACAAGGCCGTTCAGTGCTTCCGATCGATTCAAGTCAAGAGATGAGGCTATTAAGCATTGCTTTATCTTTGGACAGCAGGTCATTGCCGGCAAGGCCGAGAACTGCACAGTCGCTGACCTATAGCTTTCATTAGTCAATGAGCCAGCCTGAGCGCCATATCTGTCGGACCTTTCATATAGACACCAATCGTGTAAACGCGCGTTCATGTCTTGCAAATATGAACAAGCTAGAAAAATGGCACAAAGATGACGTTATTACCCTAGCGATGTCGGAAGTGGCTCAATCAGAAGCGGCCGCGGGGGGTGATCAGAATAGAAAGTCCAAGGCGTATGGGTATATTTTCACCGAGACTCTTGCCAGTACTCCGAACGAAAAGAAACGTCTTCAAGAGATAGAAGTGATTCTATTCCCAGCTGGAGCGCAATCAGAGAATGAACGGAATGACGTTGCGGTTGTTTTTAACGCGATAAAGTATGAAGCGATCTTGATTACGAACGACGGAGATTCGAGGCGGCAACCGGGAGGAATGCTGGGCAACCGCAAGGAACTCAAGAGACTTGGAGCTGAGATTCTGAACGATGAGGAGGCTGTGCGACTGGTACGAGGCTTGATCAAGAAGCGGGATGAGCGAGCACGACGGTATTGTGAACGAGCAGGGAAGCCTCTTCCAGATTGGGCAGGGAAAGATTCAGCTGAGTGACTTCGCGGTTAGCAATGGTGTGACCCCTATTCGCTCCAGCCGACTCCAGCGCGGGTGTGGTTCACTGCGCGCGTCGAACGAGGGCCTTCTGGGGCCGTGCGTTCCGCGAGCACGAAGCACACCCGCTACACCCTCACCTTATTTCTTTGTGCGCTTCCATGTAGGCTCTGAGGAGAGCATTGATCCGCGTCTGATAGCCTGGTCCCTTTGCCTTGAACCAATCCAAGACTTGACGATCCAATCGAATGGTGACGGCGGTCTTAGCTTCAGGAAGCTTTAAGGCCGCACGCTTGAAAAAGGCCTTGTCTTGTTCCGGGATATCGGAGAAATCGATGTCCTTGTCCCTCAAGGCGTCAATTTTTCCCCAATTCGTCCGCGATCGCTTCGTGGTAGTAGGTTTCTTCACGTGTGTTCGCCTTTCGTGCTGAAATAATTCGGATCGTCGAGGGATCACGTTCGGTGAAGACGACTGCCATGAGCCGCCCGCGAATGAATCCGAAGCCGACCTTCCTGCTTTCGCCGTAGTCTTTTCGAGTGTCGGGCCCCACTAGCATCAGGCTGGTAAACATTTCCGGCACGTCTGAGAAGTCGATGCCGTGCTTGGCTATGTTCGCTTTTCGTTTGGCCTCGTCCCATTCGAATCTCACGATGAAAGTGTACATACGATATGTATGTACGTCAAGTTTTCAGGTGAGGGGCTACGGAGGGCGGGTAGGATCGTCTATGGCTGGCCTACGTCGGCGATGATCGTGTGCAACCCACTCGCTCCAGCCGGTTGAGGCCGGACAATTTCTGCAATCTGTAGCTGCCCCTTCGTATCCGTCGCGCGGACGACTGTTTGGAATTTGCCTCGTTTCGGCGGCTTCCACGTATAGTTCCAGATGACCCATGAATAGGGCGACATGGGCGGTTCGATCGTGCAGTCGTTCCACGTCCGGCCTGCGTCGAAGCTCAATTCCACTTTGCTGATGCTGTTGGGGCCGCCGAAGGCGATGCCACGGAATTGCTGTTCCTGCCCACGGATCGTTTGGTAATGGCCCGGGCTATCGATGCGTGAGAAAATCTTGATGGTGCCGTCGTCGGTCCAGCCTTTGCGCTGCCAATAGCCCTTGTAGTCTCCGGGATAGACTTCGATCTCGGTAATCCATTTGACGTTTTTGATTCCGTACAGCCCCGGCACGATCAGCCGGATGGGGAAGCCATGCTCTTTGGGCAGCTTTTCGCCGTTCATCAGGAAGGCCAGCATGACATCGTCTTGCATGGCGCGCGCGAAGGGAATGCTGTCGTCGTAACCGTCGATGCCGCGAAAGATCACGTCGCGCGCGGTTTCTTCGTCGGCGCCGGCCTCTTGCAGGAGTTTCTTGAGCGAAATCCCGCGCCAGGTGGCGTTGCCCATGCTGTCGCCGCCAGGGAGCGTGTCGATGCACATGAGCGTGGAGACCTGATCGTACGAGTCGCGGTTCAAAATGTCGCGCCAGCCGAGCGCTAGTGGCGTTTTCACGTCGCCTTTGACGTGGACTTTCCATTGCTCGATATCGACGTCTCGCGTCATGGACACGGCGCTGTCGGCATAGTTCACGACGTAGAATTTTGCATTGGATGTGAAGTAGGTGGTGTCGCGCGATGGAATGGCAAACATGCGGCCGAGCACGGATCCGACTGCGTCGCAGCCGCCGGTTAGCGCGGTGAGCGCTCCAAGTCCAGTGGCTTTCAGTATTGTTCGCCGTGAAAATGGCATGCACCCTCCGATCATGATTCAGCTTCTGGCCATTATGGTGCAGGAGCTGAATCACCGCAATGTTCTCTTCTGGCCTCAATAGGCCTGTCTCTGGGCTGCGCTGCAATGGGCGAAGGCTATTTCGGTTCTGTTGTCGGCCATCGGGGGCATTTCCCTGTGGAGTCAGGATGTTCTGTGCCTGTAGCCTGCTCTTTGGATTGACCGATCAGCGGGAAAGCTATTTTCATGGGCTAGCTTTAGGCCATGGCAGTGGAAATGCAATGCGTCAGTCGCGTGATATTCTCCGCCAAAATGGCGAGATTTTGGCGATACTCGATTGATAGTTACCTACATAGAGTTTTATGCCTCTAGTGAAGTAGGTCTTACGTCATGTGAAAATGCTCAAAATGTCATTCGAATGACGGAAATATCGCGAGAAAGTCGTTCCGGTGATCATGGTGGGCAAATATTATGGTCAGATAGCTCAATATGACGGCCTTATTTATCTCCGGAATCCCTATGGATACAGGCGATTGATGTATTTTGACAATTATTTCGTCATGGATGTAAATGGTGCTTGACTCTCGGGGGGGAGCTTTGATATCTTCCCACCTGTTCGCAGGGTGCTTGTGCTTCTTGCCTCGGTAGCCGCGTGCAAGTGTTGCGGTGAGGGCATGCGGTTTTAGGGAATACCCAACCAAAATTTGGTAAAAGGGTCCCTTGACACGCTTCTGTGCACAGAGTATAGTGCACGGCTCGCGTGACGAGTGCTTTTGTTCTTTGACAACTGAATAGAG
>JAPLLG010000010.1 GCA_026387665.1 Nitrospirota bacterium | reverse complement strand
GTGGGATCGTGGAGATTTTGATATAGCCCTTCCGGGCCAGGCGTTTGAGATACAAATTGGTCAGGCCAAGCGCCACACCAAGCTTTGTCGAGAGGGATCGCTGCGTGACACCCGCATCGCGCTCAACTGCGGAGAGCAAAAGTAGATCCCGTTGACCCTGCACGTTCATTGGTATAGCCCCAACAGAGCGTTACGTTCACGATATGAACACACTAGCCCTAGTGAGTCAAGCGCAATTATTGCCTACCGCTAACTAAGGGACCCTGGGTTGAATGAGGGGGCTTCGAGCGACTACTTCAATAGATTGGCACGAGGAGAAAAAAGAGGAGCCCATTGAAAGGGGTGCATGGAGCAAAGACACCCGATCGGCGGCTCGGAGGCATCCCATCCGTCTACAACCGCCTAACATTCATCCCTGTCCGTAACACTTCTCGATCAGCGTATGCCCGTAGCGCAATCGCTCATACCGTCTGACCCATTTGTGCTTGAGGTCGGCCCAGCGCCTGGCAGCCCAATTGCCTCGCACGGTTCGGTTCCACTTCTTTTTGAAATGGGCGAGATTCTCGGCGGGATAGACCTTGGTTTCTGATCGCTTGATGGCATCCTGCGTCACCATGCTGAAATGGTGAATGAGGACCGATCCTGTCAGGCCAGCGGAAAACCCGGCTGCCTTTGCGCGCCAAAAAAAATCGATGTCTTCGCAACCCCCATAGGCAAACGCTTCGTCGAACAAACCAATACGATCAAACACGTCGCGATTGATCACCAGACAGGCTCCATACAACTCTGCCCTCGTGGCATCCTTGCATGATTGCGTAAACTCAACGGCATAGGCGTCTAAATCGTAATTTAAATATCCCTCGCGCGCAGCGGGGCTCACAATCCCGTGTCCCTCCTGCTCCATGAACTTCACCAACCCTTCGATCCAGCCCTTCGTCACGATAATGTCGTTATTCAAAATGCCGATGACATCCCCATGGCTGGCTCGCACTCCCTGGTTCCAGGCCTTGGCGCAGCCGAGGTTACGTGGATTCGTGATGACAGTCGCCTTCACGTCGCGCAAAAACTCCTGCGTCCCGTCGCTCGAGGCATTATCCACGATGATGAGTTCATAGGGCTGATCGGTGCAACGGGCAATGGATTCGAGACACTGCTTCGTATAGTCCAGCTGGTTATAGACGGGAATCACAAGACTCACTGACTTTGCGGACCTGGTGTGACTCATACAATGCTCCCGGCCCCCATGGAGTGCCTATCCACGCCAAGCTTCTTGACGGTAATTTGCGTACCGGTCACATTGAGAATTTCGCACTCACCCTTCTTCTGCCTGAGGAGATAATTGATGGCCATGGCAGGATTGTGCCGGACGTTAGGGTACCAATCCCACAAGTAATCATCGCAAATCATGAGGCCGTTCGATTTCAGGCACCGAAATGCGTTCAGGATATCGCACATGACGTCATCCGCATGGTGCGATCCATCCACATAGACAAGATCGTACTTTTCTGTCAGGTCCGTGCCGGAAAAAAACTGAAGCGATGTCCCTTTAAACTTCCGCACCCTTCCCCCGAACCGCGCAACATTCGAATCGAACCTTTCCTCAACACTCTTTAGCCTCTCGTCCCCAACATGCTCGTCGCTCCCCTTCCACGTATCGACGCAAGTGATTTCGGCACTAGGAAAGTAATGCATCAAGAAAACCGTTGACCTTCCTTCCCATGACCCGATCTCCAAGATGTTCAGCTTTCTCCCGCAGAACCGCTCGCGTTCAAAGACCTGGATCCATTGAGCGGCGTTCCCGTCAAAAAACCTCGAAGAGAATTGCCCAAGACCATCCAACTCCATCGACATTTTTGAATTCATCTCAAGATCAACTCTCTTGGACAGCCTTCTCCTAAAGGAAAACAGAGGATACCGCCAGTACAGTTTCGCAGGAGCCTCGGTTTTCCAGAAAAATCGATACTTAGAAAGCAGCCCCATCAGCAAGTCTCCTCGTGGTCTGACGCTTAAGAGCCGGCAATGCGCTCCCATATTTCTCGAGCCAGCCCCTTATAGGGCGCCTCCGTGATCAAGGGGCCATAGTGAGACACGACCCCTTTCATCTGCTCCGCCGCCTGCCGCTGCCGGTCAAGATTCTTCTCGATAATTTTCAGGAACGTAGCCTCGAGTACTTCGCGCGAGGCCTTCCACCCATCGATGCCATAGTCCTGAAAGATCGGGAGCGCCCTCGTCTTATTGACATCGACCGGGTGATCCTTCGCATTCGTTTCCTGATAGAGCTCATTCCCCCACCGCTTCGGCTCCTCTGAAACCCTCTGCCAGTTTTTCGAGATGCAATGAAACCCCTTACGCTCCAATTCTCCTCGCAAGAGCACACAACCGATCTCTTTCCCCAACGCATTCATATCGCACAGTATCTGGATATCTGAGGAAATATCCTGAAAAATGCCCCGCCGGCACACGATGGCTTTCGGGTCCTTGGAGAGGGCGAAACAGTCCTTCCCCTTTTCCATATGCTGGCGAATCGCCTCCCATCCTTGCTGAGAGACCAGGCAGTCTTCCGGCAAAAACAGCCAATAATCTTCCTCACAATTCGCATCGCACAGCAGCCAATTGTAGGACACGTTCTTCGGAAACGGGTTGCGGAGAAGGCCTGTCTGCCGATGGGGGAACACACAGCCATTCTGCAGCACGCTCAACCGGACCCACTCTTCTGGATAATGGCCGATTTGCTGCTCAAGATACTCGACGTGCAGCGCCTCGTCCCGTTGTTTATCCTGAGGGTACAATGGACTGGCACAGACAAAGACATGCAACTTCATGCTGCCCCCCCTCCCTCACGTTCAAAACCAAGTCCCATCACAACGTCTTCCCGCACACAGCCAGCAACTGTTCGGCCCGTCGTTCACAGGTATGGTACTGCAGCAAATGCTTATGCCCCTCTGACGCCATGGCAGCACAGGCCCGCGCATCGCTTGCGTAAGTCCGCACAAGATCCACTAAGTCACTTAAGTCAGGCCGAAAAAAGAGGGCCTGCTTGCCATGCACGAAATTGTTCGGGACCTCGATATCTGGCTGCTCAGAAAGAAGGAGCGCGCCGGACGCCACGACCTCCCAATACCGAAGCGTATCGAACCCCCCGCCTCGAATCGACAAGGCCATCTTGGATCGGCTGAGCAATGCATAGTACTCGGCCTGCGATAGTTTTGTCCCCCGTTGAGCCACAGTGACAACCGGATCTCCTGTAAGCTTCATCACAACACGAGAGAAACCGCTCAAGAACTTTGACTGACGATCTTCTGCTTCCGCGTAGACCCCACCCTGAAATCCGACCCCATGAGCCTGGCGCAGCATTTCAACCGCCCGCCGACGCTTAGGATGAGAAATCCTCGCAACATAAGACACATCCACATCCCGCGGAACAATCGGAATCGTTGGGAGCGTCTCCAGCGCCACAGCAAGAGGGAGAGGATAGGTCCGTTGAGCCAGCGCAACATCCTCCCTACTCCTGCTAAACCGCCGAACCAGGCCACAGAGCCCTCCGTCACGGTTGAGACGATATTCCCGTTTAAAGTAGAGGGCACATTGATACCGATGAAACAGCTCTTGCCGGATCGTCGCATCATCCTCACCATCAAGAAGGACCAGCGGAGGCATGGCCACGCAATGCGAAAGCGATTCCCATGCTGTGGTCGCTCCGCGCCTTGGTGACGAGAGGATGGCAAGATCGAACTGCTTCTCACGCAGTAAGGCCGCAACCTCCTCTTCTTGATATCGGCGCCCGGGAATCTGGGGAGCATAATGAACACGGTGGAGGGGATCGTGGTACAGGGCCTTATAGGGATAGTCGACGACCTGGCCAGACCCGAGAGTCCGACAGAGCCCCACATACAGCAAATCAGCGAGGTAATCTGGCGCTGAGTCGGTCAGGTAGAGAATCCGCATCTATGCATCCTTGAGAAACATCATGCCCACTGTCGACTCACAACGCTCTTGCCCAGACTTCTAGCAGGCTGTTGATAAAGGCCGCCAGCTTCGTTCTCGCATCGTTCAGACCCTCAACGTACCCCAAGAGTACGCCTCGGCCCTTCACTCGCTACGGCCTTGCTGGACGGTCTTTCTGAACAGCCTGCGACTGCTTCTGAGAGCGGCCGAGATTGTTCTGGCATGAGCATTACCTCAGTGGTCTGGTAGTTTGGCAACAACCTGCTAGCCCACATGCGCGGTTGGTGGATTACCGGCCCCCAACAGTTGGACTGTTGCAGCATAGACCTCCTGCACTGATAGCTGCTTCATGCAGTTCAACTCGCCACGCTCACAGGTCGGATGAAAACAGGCCCGGCAGTCGAGCCCTTTATACAACACCGTCATCCTGTCGCCACGCGGCCCCCATTCATCGGGATTCGAAGGACCGAATAACGCCACCATCGGCGCGCCCACTGCCGCGGCCATATGCATAGCCCCGCTATCGTTGCCAACAAACAGCGCCGCACGTTTCGCAATCGAGGCAAACTGCTTGAGCGTCGTCAGTCCAGCGATACTGACTGGGCGGGTTCGCGCGGTTGCCTGAATTCGTTGCGCGAGCGCCTCTTCGTCCCTGCTGCCACCGATGAGGACCTGAAATCCGTAGTCGCTCGCCAAACGATCTGCCAGTTCGGCAAATCGTTCAGCAGGCCAGGCCTTGAACCAATAACGAGCGCCAGGCTGGATAATCATGATCGGTTGATCTCGTCTGATACCGAGTCGATTCAGTAACTGGTCGGCCGCCGCGTCATCCTCCCCTGTCAGCCACAGCCTGGGAGGCGTCTCGCTTGCGTGAATACCCAACGGTTTCAACGCAGCCAAGTCCCGGTTAATCCGATGCCGCATGCCAGGCTGAGGCGGGACCACTGCTGAGTAACAGATCCCTCGCCGACGGTGCTCGTCGTTGAAGCCAATCCGGACCGATGCCCCGCTGACCCAACTCAAAAACGCAGAGCGGTCTCCATCGGTCAAATCGATCACGGTATCGAATCGCCAACGGCGCAGTTCCACGATGAGCCTCCATTGCGCCGCCAGGGATCCTTTGTCGAGAACCAGGATCTCGTCGATGTCAGGATTCCCAGACAACACGCCTTCCGTCCCGCGATTCACCATCATCGTGACCCGAACAGCCGGCCGTGCCTCTTTGATGGCACGCAGGGTTGGCGTTGCCAACAAGACGTCACCGATATAGCGAAGCTTGATGACCAGAATGTTGCGCATCATAAAAGTCGTCGAACGTCTTTCAAGTCGTCACGTCATACAGTCGAACGTCTTGGTCCCGACTTGAAGACTTTCAGACCTTCGACTTTCCGACTGTCATTTCCCCACACACTTCCCGATATAGTTCGATGGTCTTAGCCGCCACCTGTTCCCAGGAAAACTGCTTGGCCCGCTCGAAGCCTTTGACTCTCAACGCAGCTCGTAGCGGCTCATCGTCCAGCACACGGACCATGGCCTCTCCCAGCGCCTTCGCGTCTTGAGGATCTGCCAACACCGCTGCATCGCCCGCCACTTCCGCCAACGCGGTCGAATTGGACGTGAGCACCGGCACCCCGCAAGCCATCGCTTCCAACACCGGCATCCCGAATCCTTCATAGAGGGAAGGGAAAACAAACAGATCGGCCGAGGAATACAGTAACTGCAAATCGTTCGTGGACAACCGCCCAGGGCAAAGCACCTTCTCCTGCAAACTGCGCCTGCGGGCCGTCTCCTCATAGTTCCCGAACGGATGGATCGGCGAACCGACCAGGACCAGCATGCGGGGTCCCAATTTCTTCCGCACCTTCTCCGCCGCCTCAAGAAAGGTCTGATGGTTCTTGCGCGGGTCTGCCCCTCCAATAAATAGGACATAGCGAGCGGTCTTCAACCCGATCCGTTTCCGCAATTCCGCCATCGCCGGCTCATCCAGGCGTGGCACAAAGTCCTCCGACACGCCGTTGGGAATCACCCTGATATGTTCGCGTTTCAACCCATAGAGCTCCACAAGCTCTCTGGCGGAAAACTCGGATACCGTGATGGTCTTTCTGGCTCGCAATGCAGTCTGTCTCGTCTTGAAAGACGAGGGCCATTGCCCCAACATCTTCTTCGAGAACTCAGGGTGGCGATCCAGCCACAAATCATGAATCGTGACGACTCCGCCAAAGCGCCCGACCGTCTGCATGCGGAAGTTGGTCCCATGGTACAGGTCCAATTGATCGGACGGACCCTGCTTCCCCATTCCCCAGCGGCTTGAATTCACCCACTGAAGCCGCTCAACGCCAGGCCATGCTCCCACAGCATCAGGCCGCTCGGCGCCAGGCTTGGCATAGGCGACAAAATCGATGCCTTCCTGCTTTGCCAGCATCGTCCTGAGCAGATGGTAACAGTGCCATCCGACCCCGCCCATATCTCCCACCATCGGATTTGCATCAAAGCCGATTTTCATCCTCGCCCCTTCCCTACTGCCAATACTTCCCCGTACAACTGCTCCATCTGCATGACGGATGCAGCAAGACTAAATCGCTCCTGCGCACGGACCATTCCATTACGGCCCATCTGCTCTCGTCTCACCTTGTCTTCCAGGAGGGAAACTACAGTGACGGCCAATGACTCGGCATCTCCCGGAGGCACGAGCAACCCGGTCTCTCCTTCAGCCACCACTTCGGGAAGCCCCCCGGTCGTAGTCGCAACCACAGCCTTCCCCATGGCCATCGCTTCGACCACTGCAATCCCAAACCCCTCCATCAATGCCGGGTGCACATACAGATCAAGGACAGCCAGAAACGGCTGAACCGGATCTTGGAAGCCGACCATATGCACATGCTCGGCAATCTTCAACTCCTGCGCAAGCCTCTTCAATCGATCGGCATAGCCGCCCTCATCACTCCCCACGATCACGTAATGCACCGCGGGAACCGCACGGATGATTGCAGGAAGGGCCCGCAGCATGACCTCGTAGCCTTTTCGTGGAAACAAGTTGGCGATGGTGCCTAAAAGGACGGCTCCGTTCGGAGCTCCAATCATCTGACAAATCGCCTGGCCGTCTGCCGTGGGCTGATTCCCTGAAAGATCGATACCGCTATAGAGGGTCCTGACCCTGCTCACCGATACCCCTCCGGCAATCAACGACTGTTCGATCTGCCGGGAGATCGCAACCACGGCATCGACTCGATCCAGCTCATAGCGCCGCACCTTCGCCGGTTCGATTTCCTGTCTCACATGGGCCACGATCGGCAGGGAGGTAGGATTATACCGTACCGCTCTCAGGGTATGGGGCACCCACCAGATATCGTTCACATGAATCATGGCAGGCTTGAGTTGCCCCACGAGGGTTCCCAAACGACGGGCTGCCGATCGGCGCTGAAAGAAGGAGAAGAGTTTTCTCCAAGGGGGAAGAGTCAACGCATGAGTGGGAACGGCGAGGGCTTGAAGCTGACCCAGCAATGGGCCGGTCCCTGGACAGACCACATGAGGCTCCCACTTGTCGCGATCGAGCATCTTCAGCAAGGCGATCAGATCGCGTTCCGCCCCTCCGATGGCGCCAATTCCATGCACATACAGGATCCGCCTGGCCACTACCGGCGATCCAATTGAGCCGCAGCTTGCCTCGTAACATCCCACAGCTTGGCATATTTCACAAAGGTATACATACTGGCAAAGACACAGACGATGAGCCCGTGCACTCCATCGCGAAACCCCTGTTTCACGATATAGGTTTTGCCAAAAACCACCAGGGGACGGAAAACCAGATCGATCCAGCCGACCGTCCGAACCTTCTTCGCCTTTTCCTGTGCCGCGAGCGTGGTATAGAGGCCGAACTTCTTGAAGTGATCCTGAATGCGCCGCTCCGTGTAATGATCGAGATGCCCGGCCAAGGTCCCAATCTCTCCCTCGACGAGGAGATTTTCATGCACCGCAACATCGTTATACTGAGCGGCCCCCCGCCGAAACAAACGTACCTGATAATCGGGATAGACACCGGCCCTTCGCACCCAGGCCCCGTAAAAGAAGTTCCGCCGGGGAATCCGATAGGCCACGGGAGCGCCAGGCTTCCATTGACCGAGGCAGGTTCGCACCTCTCCACGCAGTTCCTCGGTCACCCGTTCGTCGGCATCGAGAATCAGGATCCAGTCGGACGAGGCCTGGGCCATCCCAAAATTCTTCTGCAAGCCGAAGCCGGGCCAGGGTCGCACGAATACCTTTGCCCCTGAGGCACGAGCCAGCTCAAGGGTCTGATCAGCACTTTCGGCATCGACCACGATCAACTCATCAGCCCATCGAGCCGAGGCCAGACAGTCGGCAATATTCCGCTCCTCGTTCTTCGTGATGACCACGCACGCGATCGTCGGTTGCATCGCCTCAGCCTTTGAATCCATGCAAGAGCACTTCTCGATAGAACCGTGGATTGAGCCACCGATTCCAGCGAGGCCTCAGCCGCTGCGCATCCTTGATACGGGCTTCCATGACCTTCGGGTGCGTCCCGCGAAACTCCTTCAAAATATCATAGGTCGGGTACTCGGACCGGATGAGAGCCTGTTCGTCGATCATGGACTGCGACCACCGTTCACCATCATGACGGCTGATCTGGAACCGGAGCTTTTCCCTGAGAACCTTCGGGTCTTTCACCCAGCCATAATGAAAAATGCGCGCATCGATCAAGGCTCCATGCGGCCCGGATTTGATCATGCCGGGAATGCCGTCTGCCATGAAATCGCAACAGTCGGTCGTCGACCGTACTGTGCCGGTCGTCCGCACGATGCGTGTCGCCTTCCGGTACATCCAAGGGTCTAAGGACCAGTAGTCCCCCTTAAAATGTCTCATGCGAAACACGAGACCGAGGATCTGGGGACGGTCCAGATGCTCGCGCATGGCCTGCTGAATCTTGAGCAAGTCGTCTTCATGGAGCACCTCGTCCGCCTGCAGCAGCAAGGCCCAATCGCCCGTGCAATGGGAGAGGGCGATATCCTGCTGAATCCCGAAGATCTGGCCGTCCACCTTCAGCTTGTCGTCCCACACTGTCTCCACAATCTTAATCTTGGGCGATCCGATCGAACGGATCAGCTCCAAGGTGCTGTCTTCAGACTTGCCGACATTGACGACAAATTCATCCACAATCGGCAAGGCGGAGGTAATGACTTCAATAATGGGGAAGTCGTACTTGACCGCGTTGCGAATAAAGGTAAATCCGCTGACCTTCATAATCCCCCTCTTGCACCGCACCCGTTGAATGCCTGGCTGCCAAGCTGATGGTCCTTCACCCTCGGCTGTTCTCCAACACAGCCCCATAGAGCCGCTCCAATTCCTTCGTCAGCCGCGATGCCTCAAACTGTTCACGGGCCTTCTCCCGGCTCCGCCTTCCAAATGTTTCACGCAATTCGTGGTTTTTCAGCAACTCGATCACCGCCCCGGCATACTGCCATCGCCACCGGCAGACAAATCCCGTGACGTTATGCTCAACCAGCTCAGCCTGCGCATTCGACTTCCCCCTCTGGGGAGTACTCAACGTGACGACCGGAATACCATTCGACATCGCCTCAGCGATCACGCAGCCGAAAGTCTCCCCCACACGAGACCCATGGATAAAGACATCGATTTGCCGGTAGAAACTCGCGACATCGAGGGACGGCTCCAGCAGCGTGACCTGCCCCGCCAGCCCCAGCCTCTCCAGTTTTCCCTTCACCCGGTCGGTGGCTCCCTGGATCACACATTTCACCCCGGACACTTTCCTGAAAATCTTCGGCAGACTATTGAGACAGACATCGTGCCATTTCTGATCATCCGCTCTGCTGCATCGGCCGATAGTGTTCCCGAAATTACTGGGGCCCCCTGCACATTCGTCGAAGTCTACGGGATTATAAATCGCTTCATAGCGCACGTCCGCTTTCGGTCGATTCCGGCTCAGATACCGATCCCGCGAAAACCTGGAGACGAATATATGCGCATCGATCAACTCATCCTGGACCTGATCGAATGCTTCAAAGACATTCGTCTCGACAATGCGGGGCCAGCCCTGTTGCTTCTCCGGGAGAGTCCCTGGCTCGGAGTCTCCGGCCCGGTGCACATGATAGATGTCGATCTTCAGTTCACGGACCAGCGCGGTGAGATCGGCAGGCTGCACGATCACTGGCACGCCCAGCTCTTCCAACGCCTGCACGCGGAGCCCCCCGCTTTTCAAGCCGCAGGCATAGACTTCGAAGCGGGAGCGATCCAGGTACTTCGAAAAGACTTGGAGCGTTTTCTCCGTGCCTCCAATAGCCAACTGATTGCATGCTTGGAGCACACGAATTTTTTTCACTGGACGAACACCCTCTTCTCCCGCTCCGTTCGGCTCATGACCTCACTGCCTCACCGCCAACCTTCGCGGCTGAGGACGACTCCCAGAATTTCGCATACTTCATGAAGGTGTAATAGGCATAGAGTCCTGAAAGAATCAAGCCAGGCATGCCGTCGAGGAAGCCGGCCCGCAGCACATACATCTTGAAGAACGAACCTAATGGATGGGTGATCATCTGGTGGAAGGAAAACTTTCGGCCCTGCTCCACCATGCGACGAGCCATCAAGTCCGAGTAGCGATCCTGCTTCGCCACGTAGTGATCGATATCACGAAAGGGGTATTGCAACGCGGGGCTCTTGAGAAATCCGACAGGCCCGTCGCAATCGAAACTCTCATGGACCAGCTCTTCGCGATACCGGAACCGGCTCTTTCGAAACAACTGCGGTTGCCGATAATCGGGATACCAGCCGCAATGTTTGATCCAGCGGCCTAAAAAGTAGTTCTTTCGCGGGACGAAATAGGCATCTTCGTCCGGCCCGCGCTCCAGCAGCAGCCGGATCTCGTCTTTCAACTCCGGCGTCATCCTCTCATCGCTATCCAAACTGAAGACCCATTCATGGGTCGTGAGTGCGACCGCCTGATTACGCAGATCGCCGAATCCCTTGAAGTCGACTTGATAGACCTTGTCCGTGTACTCACGACTGATGACAGCGGTCCGATCGGTGCTGTGGGAATCCACCACGATCAACTCATCGCCCCAGCCAGCCACAGACTCGAGGCAGGCCTTCATATTGGGCTCGTCGTTATAGGCAATGACATAGACTGAGAGTTTAGACATGGAGCACTTTCAATGGTGAAGGATCTGCTGCTACTTGGATCACGTGCTGCGCCACCCTGTCCACCGTCAGCCGGTCGAGACAGTCCCAATAGGGGCAGGCTTCATAGATGCATTTTTCACAAGTCGGCACATCGGGACGCAAGACGACTCCCTTGCCGAGCGGCTGCCACCGAGTCGGAAGATTATTGCGCCGCGGATCGAAGAGGCTGACATTCGGCACACCGCAGGCTGCGGCAATATGGGCCGGACCAGTGGCTCCTGAGACCACCGCGTGACTCGCTGCAATAACTCCCATCAACTCCCGCACCGATAACTGCCCCATGAGATTGAGGACGGCCCCAGGAAGAGGCGCGGCACTTGTCACTTGCTCCGTGAACATCTCTGCTTCCGCCTGGCTTCCGGTCAACACCACCCCCGCTCCCTTCCGATGCAACTCCTGCGCAAGCGCATGATAGTGCTCCACGCGCCAACGCCTGGCCGCAAAGCCACCTGGGTGGAGCACCACCCTGGGTATCGGCAGACCGCGTAACCGCTCTTGCCCCTTCGTCCGTTCTTCATCGGTTAGGACGAGGCTCGGTGGAGCCACGATGCCAGGCTGCAAGCCCAGCCCCGCCAGCATGCCGACGTTATAGGCGATTTCATGCTTGGAAAAATCTTTCCGATGTTCATAGACCCGCCGATTCGCCAATACACTATACCAGCGATAGCCCGTTGCCACTCGAATCGGAACCCGCGCCAGAAATGCCGCCCACATCAACCGCTTAAACGGTTTGAGAAATACCACGGCGTCGACATCCCGGCGAAACAACGACACCAACTCGCCAAGGGATTCCCGGCCCGTGACCGTCCAGACTTCGTCGAGATCAGGGTGGTGCGCTAAAACTGAGGCTGCGTAGTCGCTGGACAGGAAGGCGATCTTCACATCAGGCAGGAGCCGGCGCAGGGCGGAGGCAACAGGCAGACAGAGAATTTCATCACCGATCCCGTCAGGCCGGACCAAAAGAACCTTCATTGAGGAACCATCTGAAGGGACCGCTGTGCTCGTGCCGCAGCCAAAACCTGTTCGGGCGACACTGCTCGCAAACATTCCAAGGGCAGCGCATTGCGGCAGGTCCGACTGAAACAGGGGCGGCACGATACAGTTCCCGTCAATACGTGATGCCCCAGCCCATAGGGGCCGGTCAATACCGCACTCGTCGGGCCAAACAGAGCCACGACCGCGGTGCCAACCGCCGCCGCAATATGCATCGGACCGGAATCGTTCGTAATCAGCAGCGACGCCTTGCTCAGAAGTGCCGGCAACAACCCCACAGTCGTGGCTCCTGTCAGATCGATAGCGGGAACTTTCATCTTTCCTCGTACCGCTGCGACCTCCGCCCGTTCGTCAGGCCCTCCGATCAGCACCACCGAACCATAGCCCTCCTGCTGGAGCCGATCCGCCACTTCGGCGAACGACTCAGCAGGCCACCGTTTCGTCGGCCAACGGGCCGACACATTCATCGCCACCCAACTCGTTCCAGGCACCACACCGGATTGAAGCAACAGACGATCAACTTCATCATGATCAGATTGCGGGATACGAAAACGGAACTCAGGCGTATCGAACGCCACCGCCCCCACAGCCTTGGCCACAAGCAGATAGCGATCGACCGCATGCATCTCCAATGATGGAACTGGCACGGACTTCGAATAGAACCAGGGACTTCCCTCTCGCCCATTGGCAAATCCCACAAACAGAGGGGATCCGCTGAGCCAGCCGATGGTGGCGCTCCGTAGCAAACCTTGAAGATCGACGACAAGATCGAAATGCTCGGCACGAAGAGAAGGCACCTGGGAGAGCCACCCCGTCAGCGTCGAGTCCACGGGCCAGACCCGATCCACTCCTTCGATCCGCTCGACGAGACTAGCCCACTCCCGCTTCACCAGCCAGGTCAGTCGCGCCTTGGGATACGCCCGACGAATGGCCGCACAGGTCGGCATCGCATGTACGATGTCGCCCATCGAGCTCGGCTTGATCAATAAGATATGACGATAATCAGGCATAATCGACCTTCAACGCTTAGCGAGTTGAGCCCTCTTCGCTGCATCCTCCAGAATCCAGTCCACCGCCTCAGTCATAGACGGCGCCACGGCATCTGGCATGGCCTGTTCAGCCCGCAGCATCTCCAGCGCCTGCTCGTCCACCAATGCAGAGGTGAGAAGAACCGCCTTGGCTCCCACCCTCTTCGCCAATTGTATGTCGCGCGCATGATCGCCGATCAAATAGGAGCGGCGGAGATCCAGTTGCAGCTCTGA
Source organism: Nitrospirota bacterium (assembly GCA_026387665.1). Lineage (NCBI taxonomy): Bacteria > Pseudomonadati > Nitrospirota > Nitrospirota bacterium. The sequence continues at coordinate 23,873 of JAPLLG010000010.1, read as the reverse complement.
CACAGCCCGTTCCACCATCCCGACATTCGGTTTGCGGCAGTGGCAGCCATCGTCAGGATGGTGCGGGCAGAAATAGATCGCGTCGAGCGCCGCATCTTCCTGCTCCAACAACCCTTCCAGCCTGGCATGGATAGCTTCCAGATCCTTGAGGGTAAACAATCCGCGACCGACACCGGACTGGTTGGTCACGACCACCAATTTCGCACCAGCCCGTTTCAATCTAGCCAGAGCCGGCCCAACCCCCGCCAACAATTTCAAGTCAGCTGCGATGCTCAGATAACCAGGGTCATAGTTCAATGTCCCGTCTCGGTCCAGAAAAACGGTGACTCCGTCGAGAAGGTTCCGCTGGTCTACCCGGTCTGTTTGGTCTGGCTGGTCTGAGCAAGATGGACTAGACAGACCTCCTCGACCAGGTAGACAAGACAGCCCCGCTTCATAGACCTGCTCGACCGTCACCCCTGTCATGCACCGATGGTCAATGGGACATTCACGCAACAGGCAGGGGGCGCAATCGACCGGCTGCCGCACGATGGCATGGGCGCTTCCAAAGGGCGACGTGGTGCGCCAGTCGGTCGGACCGAAAATCGCCACGACCGGCACCTGAAACGAGGAAGCGATGTGCATGGGACCAGTATCGTTGGTCAGCAGAACCGCACAGCGTTTGACCGCTGCCATCAATTCACGGATTGTCGTCTCCCCTGACAAAACGAGGGATCGAGACGACAGACGCGCAGCAATCTCCTGGCCCAACCGCTCTTCCCCCTTCGCCCCGAAAATGACCACACTGACTTGCTGTCCACGGGACTCGCGAATCGTGCGGCAGAGCCGCTCCGTCACCTCGGCAAACCGTTCTGGCAGCCAGCGTTTAGCCCCGCCGTAGGTCGAACCGGGATTGATCCCGACAACGAGATCAGACGAGCCCAATCCGCCCTGAGTAAATCGCCGCGCCATCGCCTGCTCCTCCTCGGGGAAAACGGCAAGCCCAGGCGCTGAGGGATCGCCAGTGAGGCCCAGAGGCTTTAACAGATCCCAATAATAGCGAACTTGATGGACTGACGTCTGGCGATCTGGCGCAGCGATCGGATTGGAGAGCAACAAGCTACGTCCATCTGTCGCATAGCCGTAGCGCTGGGGCACCCCGGCCAAGAACGTCAGGAACGCCGCCTCGAACGCATTCTGGAACAAGACCGCCAGATCGAAGCCTTGCCTCCGCAACTGCCCGGCCAACGCCCACTTTCCGGACAGCCCCGCATGCCGTCCCTTGGCATCGTAGGTCAACACGCGCGTCAATGATGGATGGCCTGCAAAGAGATCTGCCACGCCAGGCTTGACCAGCAATGAAATCTGCGCGTCAGGAAACAGGCTCCGCAATCCGCGAAGAGCCGGTTCACACATGACGGCATCGCCCAGCCAATTAGGGCCGCGCACCAGAATTCGTTTAATCGATTTTTTATCCACGAGTCCCCGGCGAAAGACGGTTCAATTGATTCAACACGATTTGTTTGAGCTGATCTTCCCCAACCGTGATATCCGTAGCCAGTCTGACGGCCCACCAACTATCGGTCTGCTGAAGAAGCGAGGTCAACTTACAGGCATCTTTCTCCGTCGTCACCACCAATTCAGCCTGAAGCTCCGTTGCTCTAGCCCGTAGCCGCTCAACATCCTTGCTCGTATAGGCATGATGATCGGCATAGGCCACTTCATCGACAATTCTGATCCCGAGAGTCTCGACGAGGGAGCGAAATGAGCCCGCATGGCCCACACCGCTACACAACAATGCCGTCTTTCCCTTAGCCCAGGAAAGTGGCTGCGACGATCCTGTCACCACCGACCAGAGACTCTCTGGTCGAAAGACCACCTGGATCGGGGCCTGCATCGGACCAAGCGCTGACTGCAGCCTGCGACAGACTCCGGTCACCTGAGCCGGCACCTCCGCCCTCGTAATCACGACTGCGGTGGCGCGCAATGCAGCCTGAAGCGGTTCCCTGAGTCGGCCGGCCGGCACCAGGGCCGCGAGCCCCCCTGCATCCGTCGCATCGACCAGCAAAAGATTCACATCGCGGTAGAGGCCCAGGTGCTGAAATCCATCGTCGAGGACCAGGCAATCGATCGGAAATTGGTCCAAGACCCAATACCCGAGCTCATAGCGATCGGCGCCGACTGCCACGATCGCTTTGGGGCAGCGTTGCGCCATCAAAAATGGCTCATCGCCTGCCTCGTCAGGGCCGATCAATAATCGCTCGCCGTTCGACACCAGCAAATATTCATCCGTACTGGTTCGCCGATAGCCCCGGCTCAGAATCGCCACCCGTTTCCCCTGCGCCAGGAGCCACTCCACGAGCAAAATGACAACCGGAGTTTTCCCCGTCCCGCCCAGCGTGAGATTCCCGACACTCAGCACGGGAACCGGCAATCGCCGCTGCACAAACCAGCCCCAGGAGTACAGGAGCGACCGCAACCTCGCCACCACCCCATAGGGAATTGCGGCCCACAAGAGCCACCATCTAACCTTTGTGCCAGGATGTAACAACGTGTTTATCGTCCACCCATGAGGGAAGCAGGCCGACCTTCGAAGGGAGCCACGCCGGCTCCCTGTTGTTGCACCAGCAGCTGCTCAATGGCCTCCAACGTCCGTTGCAAGGCTCCTTGATTCTCTTCCAACATCTGACGAGCCGACCGGCCCATCCGCTCTCGTTCCTCGTGATTGGCAAAGAGGCCGATAACTTGTTGCGTAAGATCCTCCGCAGTGGACACGCGGCGCCCCCCTCCCGCCTGGATCAAGAGCTCTGCAATCTCCGCACAATGGTCTGTGTAGGGGCCGAACAGGACCGGCTTCGCCCACTGAGCCGGCTCCAGCAAATTATGTCCACCCACCGGAACGAGCGTGCCTCCGACGAACGCCACCACCGCTTCCCGGTAGATCGCAGCCAATTCGCCTCGCGAATCGAGCAGCAACACGCGGGGACCGGTTGACGGCAACGCGCCAACCTGCCCGATAGTACTGCATCGCTGCACCACCAGCCCTTTTGCCCGAACCATCGCCTCCACCGACTCAGCCCGCTCAATATGCCGAGGGGCCAGCAATAACACCGCTGAGGGATAGCGGGCCGCAAGCACATGATAGCAGTCCACCAGAATCTCTTCCTCTGCCGGATGGGTGCTGCCTGCGACAAACAACGGTTCTGTCTCTTGCAGACCCAGACGAACCCTCGTCGATCCATCCTCCAGAACAACCGGTATCGGCTGATCGAACTTAATATTCCCCGTCCGCCTGACTCGCGACGCCTCCGCACCCAAGGCTACGATCCGATCGACATCACGATCCGACTGCATCAAGCAGAGACTGAGCCCCTGCAACATCGTCCGATAAAACGATCGCACGGGCGCCCATTGTTGCCTGGCAAAAGACCTGGTCGAGAGCCGCCCATTCACGAGGACCGTCGGCGTTCCGCAACGACGCAGCTGCCACAAGAGATTCGGCCAGAGTTCGGTCTCGGCAAAAATATAGAGGCGGGGTTGCAATCGTTCGATGAAGCGGGAGACGACCCAGGGAAAATCGAGCGGCGCGTAACAATGGTCGGCCACGCCGGCCAACCGCTGCTCCACGGCTTCCCGTCCGGTCTCGGTCACAGTCGAAACCACCAGACGGCAGTCGGGATGACGGCGAGACAGTTCCTTCACGAGCGGTGTCACCGCCACCACTTCCCCGAGAGAAACCGCGTGAATCCAGATAACAGGTCTGCCTGGTCGGCCAGATAGACCGAACAGACCATTCTTGAGTCCCAGCCGTTGGAACAACCCTCGGCGACACCGCTGTTTCACCAGCAGGACAGCCAGGATGACCGGCGCCAGGAGCAGGAGCACAATATTATAAAAGAGATGCCACATATGATGAGCTATCAGCACAGTCTTTTGCAGAGCTGACGGCTGAACGCTGACAGCTGATGGCTAGGTTTTCACGGCCTCTTCCGCCTGATCCGTCAGTCGATTCAGGACCGTTTCAAGCTCGAGCCGTGCCGCTTCCAACGTCTGTTCGTCGGCGTCGCGCGGAACCCAGATGGGGGCGCCCCAGAGATAGAGGCCGCGAGACCAGAGGAATGGGACCATGAACCGATCCCAGCTCGCGAAGAGTTTTTTTTTGAGCAGCGAAAGGCCAACGGCACAATCGGAAGCCCTGTAGCTTTCGCCAACTGCACCACCCCGAGCTTGACCACCTGCCGAGGTCCCTTGGGTCCATCGGGAGTCACCACCAGGTCCGCACCAGATCTCCCAAGCCTGATTAATTCTCGTAGTGCCAGCGCTCCACCCCTGGTGCTCGATCCGCGAACCGCCCTGTGGCCAAATCGGGAAATGATACGCGCGATGATCCCGCCATCCTGATGTTGGCTGATCAACACATCGACCTCGATCCCGCGATTTTCCAGCTCTAAGGCGACCATGAGCTGCTGCGCATGCCAGAACGAAAGAATGAAATGCCCCCCCTGACGACGCAAGGCCTCCATCGGCTCATAGCCCTGCGCATCGATCGTCATCGTCCGCCCCAACCCTCGAATCACCGCGGCCCCGATCGGAGGGAGCACGGAGAGCTTTAGCCACGTCTCGATTCGTTTGATCACGGGATTACGCATCGGCCACATCCTGAAACTGCATGGCATGGAGCTTCTGATACTGTCCCCCGCGACGAAGCAACTCGTCATGCGTCCCCACTTCAACGATCGATCCTCTGGACAAAACCATGATCCGATCGGCCCGTTGAATCGTGGACAATCGATGGGCGATGACGAGGGTCGTCCGATTCTTCATCAAATTGGCGAGCGCCAGCTGCACGACCCGTTCTGACTCGCTGTCCAACGCCGACGTGGCTTCATCGAGGATGAGCAAGGGGGGATCGCGCAGGATCGCACGGGCAATGGCCAAACGCTGCCGCTCCCCGCCTGAAAGCTTTACCCCTTTTTCTCCCACCACCGTTTGATACCCCTGAGGCAGACGGTCGACAAAGTCATGGGCATAGGCCAACTGCGCCGCCCGGAGAATCTCTTCGTCGGATGCGTCCTGCCGCCCAAAGGCGATGTTATTGCGGATGCTGTCGTCGAACAGCACGACATCCTGCGAGACCATCCCGATCTGCGACCGGAGCGACCGGAGCGAATAGGACTGAATATCGACCCCGTCAATGAGAATGCGCCCTGCCGTCGGCTCGTAAAAACGCGGGATGAGATTCACCAACGTAGTCTTGCCGCTTCCGCTGCTGCCCACGAGCGCGACCATTTCGCCAGCGCGAATCGTCAGATTAATCTCATTGAGCGCCGGCACCACCTGACTCTCATAGTGAAACGTGACGTCCTCGAACGTCACCGATTGGGCCACCCGCGGCAGCTCCAAGCGGCCACGATCCCCATCCTGCTCGGTCTTGATATCCAAGACATCGAACACTCGTTCCGCCGCCGCCAAGGCCTGTTGAATCGAGTTATTGGAGCCGGACAGCCGGCGAATCGGCGTATAGGCCATGAACATCGCCGTCAGGAATGAGAAAAACTCTCCCGGCGTCATAGAACCGGCGATCACGAGAAAACCGCCATACCAAATAATCGCCGCGACTCCCACGACACCGATCACTTCCATATGCGACGACCCGATGGAAGAAACCTGAATCGCCTTCATTGTCGTATTGAGAAATGCGCGATTACTCTCCTGGAAACGTAGCTCCTCGGTCTCTTCGCGCCCATAGGCCTTCACCATGCGAATGCCGGATAACGTTTCCTGAAGCGTGGAGGCCATATCCCCCATCCGCTCCTGGCCGCTGGCCGCCAAGGCCCGCAGCCGTTTCCCCATCCGCACCATCGTGAATACGGACAAGGGAATCACAATCACCGAAAGACCGGCCAACCGCCAATTCTGATAGAACACCACGCCCATCATAGCCAGAAAAGTAAGGCCCTGCTGGAACACATCCTTCAGCACCCCGGCCACCGCATTCGCCATCATCGAGACGTCGCTCACCACCCGGGACACCAACCGCCCCGAGGTGTTCACATCGTGATAGGGAACAGGCAAGCGAATGAGTTTCCCGAACAACTCCTGCCGCACGTCGGTAATCACCTGATTCCCGACATAGTTCATAAGATAGTTTTGCCCGTAATTGAAGACGCTCTTGCACACCGACACAGCGAAGAGGGCGAGCGGGAGGACGACCAGAAGACTTTCGTTCTTATTGATGAAAATTTCGTCGAGGACCGGCTTGATAAGCCAGGCATAGGCGCCGGAGAAGGCCGCCACCATCCCCGAGCACACGAAGGCCGCCCCCAGACGAACCTGATAGGGCTTCAGGTAATGGACCAACCGTGTCAAACGATCTAGCGTCGACATTCGGACAATGCCACCTGCGCAGCTCGGCGGGATGCACCGGGCTCTCCCAATGATTCCCGAACCTGTCGCAGCCCTTCCTTCATGCCATTATACGCCGACTGATCGCGCAAGAGATGCAGCGCCTCCTGACACAACCGCTCGGCCGTCGCCTCATCCTGAATCAGTTCCGGCACGATCGACCGGCCCGCCACCAGATTGACGAGCCCAATCCATTTCACATTGATCAGCCACCGCGCCAGCCGATAGGTCACCGGCGTGGTCTTATACAGAAGGACCATAGGCGTCCCCACTACCGCCGCTTGCAAGGTCGCAGTCCCGGACGCGATCAATAGCACATCGGACAGGGCCATCACTTCGCTGGACTGGTCATGCGCCACGCGCACAGGTACAGGACTGTGCCGCAACAGGGACTGGATCAGATTATCGTCGATTGAAGAAGCCTGCGCCAGGATAAATTGCGTGCCAGGTTCCGCGGCGACCAGTTGTTCCGCAGCCTGGAGAAGCACCGGCAGGAGCATTTCGACTTCGCCCACGCGACTCCCAGGCAACAAACCGACGACCGGCGCAGACTCGCCCAGGCCGAACTGGCTGCGAAGCTTCACACGATCGTATTGCGGCGCGACAACATCGAGCAGGGGATGGCCAACGAACGTGCAACGGACACCGGCGCGGCGATAGAGCTCAAGCTCAAAGGGCAGGATCACGACGACATGGTCGACCCGGCGCTGAATCCATTTCATCCGCCCTGGCCGCCAGGCCCATACTTGCGGGGCAATGTAGTAGAGCACGCGCCGACCGGCGGCTTTGGCGACCCGGGCGAAATGAAAATTCAGCCCTGGATTGTCGATCAACACCACAAGATCCCAGGCTTCCGACTTCAACACCCGCCTGATGGCCAGCACACGCTGCACCATGGCACGGATGGCGGAAAACCCGATCAAGCCCATCACATCCAGCTGCGGAACACCCGGCACAAGCTTGACACCAGCGGCACGCATTGCAGCCCCGCCGATCCCCACCAACTCAGCCTGTGGGTCGAGCGCCATCATGGCTTTGGCCAAATTGGCCCCGTGAAGATCACCCGAGGCTTCGCCCGTCACAATTAAAATTCGCATAAGTTTTAAAAGACGGGGTATAGGGGTCAGGGGGTAAGACTCTGTGGCTTGCTCCCGTTACCCCTATATCCCGACTATCCCGCTATCCCTTCTTCATGACGGGCCGCAAAGGCTTCAATGGCCTGCAAGACTTGATGCGCGACCTCCACGGCTGCCGCGCCATCCTCGCCCGACACCACCGGCCTCGTGCCGGTGCTGGCTGCATGAAGAAACGATGCCAGTTGCAGCTTCAACGGTTCTTCATCTCCCCCTTGCAACTGCTCAACCTCGACCGTCGGCTTCTCCCCCGCCTTGACTTGACGGCGAGAGATCGTACCGTGGCGTGTCTGGAAATCGATCGAGACGTAACTGTCTTTTTGGAAGAGACGCAACCGGCGCATCTTCGTCATCGACACGCGGCTGGAGGTCAGATTGGCCACGCAGCCGCTCGTGAACTGAATGCGGGCGTTGGCGATATCGATCGAGGAGGACAAGACTGTCACCCCCGCGGCCCGCACTTCTTCAACGGGACCGGGGTTCAAGGAGAGCACGAGGTCCAAATCATGGATCATTAGGTCTAAGACCACATCCACATCCGTGCCCCGTTCACTGAAGCTGCTGAGACGATGACATTCGATAAACACAGGCCGCCCGATATGGGGTCGCATCAGCGCCATGATCGGATTGAACCGTTCGCTATGGCCTACTTGCAGGCAACAGTCCCTCTGCTTGGCCAGCTGCACCAACTCCTGCGCCTCTGCCGGCGTGACGGCAAGCGGCTTTTCGACCAGGACATGTTTGCCAGCTAAGAGGCAGGCCTTGGCAACGGCATAGTGGCCGGATGTGGGCACAGCCACACTCACGATATCGACCTGCTGCAATAGTTCATCAACCGTATGAAAAACCCGTACCCCGTGCCGGTCTGCGACGACTTTCGCTCGCTCGATCGACTGGTCCGATACCCCGACGAGCTGCGCCCCTGGCAAGGAGGCATAGAGGCGCGCATGGTGCTGCCCCAGATGTCCGACGCCGATGACGCCTGCCCTAAACGTTGTCATAGGTTGAGGCTCATGTCACGATCGGTTCGAGTTTTGCGATCCCGACAATGGCGATGCGGGCGGACTTGGCCTTCTCCAGCATGATCTCGCGATCCAACAGAATTGTCCGTCCTGCTTCGATGGCCAGCACAGAGGCCTTGACCGACGCCATCACCTCGATGGTCCGGGGCCCCACGGCCGGGAGATCGAATCGCATGTCCTGCTGCGGCTTCGACCGCTTGACCACCACCGCCCCGTCCTTGGCCAAATCGCCGCCGCGCTTAATAGCTTCGTCAGTGCCTTCGACCGCTTCGACCGCCACGACCACGCGATCTTTGATCACGACGCACTGCCCGATATCCAGACGCCCGATGGCCTCTGCCACGTCCCACCCGTACCGGATGTCCTCCCACTCTTTCTCCGAGGGAGTGCGCGCCGTCAGCGGTCCTTCTTCTACGAGAATCCCCTCAAGCCCGAAGGTCGATTCGCAGATAACGATCCCTTCCTGCTCAAGCTCCTTTGCCAGTTCGCGCAGAATATCGTCGTCTTTCCAGAGCGCCAACCTCGTCGCCAACGCCAGGGTGCGAAAATCCGGGCGCAGGGTGGTAAAGACATGGGTCTTCTTGATCCCGCCCAGCATCACGGCCTGATGGACGCCATCTTCCTTGAAGGCCTTGATCAGCTTGTTGAGCTGGCCGATCTTGACCCAATGAATCCGATCCACATGGCTAGCCAACTCCGGTTCCGTCTCGCCCTCATGCGCCACGGCCGACACGTGATAACCGAGTTTCCTGGCATTGTCCGCGAAAATGATCGGAAACCGGCCGTTGCCGGCGATCAGACCGATCCTCTCACCATCGACAACCTGAGGCAGTAATGCCACTCGCTACTCCTCATTCTCTTGATCTTTGCCGACCGAGCGGCAAATACCCCGTTTCGTCCCCTCCAGAAATGCCACAACCGTCATGACATCTGGTTGGTCAGCAAACTCAATCTTCGCCAGCTTGGCTGCTTCCGCGGTGCGATGCCCCGAGCGGAAGATCATATCGTAGGCCCGCCTCAGCACCGAGATTCGATCGTTCGAAAACCCCTGCCGGCGCAACCCCACCGAGTTCAGGCCATACATTCTCGCGCGATAGCCACCAGCCGCCCGCATGAAAGGCGGAAGGTCCTGCCCGAGGGCGCAACAGCCGCCGACCATGGAATAGGGCCCGATTCGCACATGTTGATGGATCCCGGTCAATCCCCCGATGATGGCATGGTCGCCGATGGTGATATGGCCGGCTAAACTGGAGGCATTGGCCATGACGATATGGCTGCCGAGATAACAGTCATGGGCAACGTGAACATAGGCCATCAAGAAGTTCTTGGAACCGATGCTGGTCGTCCCGCCGCCTTGCACCGTCGCGCGGTTGACCGTGACATATTCCCGAAAAATATTGTCATCGCCGATCACCACCTTAGTCGGCTCGCCCTTGTAATTGAGATGTTGGGGCGGGGCGCCGATCGAGACGAAGGGATGCAGCTCGCACCGCGCGCCGATCTCCGTCCAGCCATCGACGGCGACATGGGAGACAAGACGAGTCCCTGGCCCGATCGTCACATGTTCGCCGACGACACAAAATGGGCCCACGACAGCATCGTCGGCCAATGTGGCTTTGGGGTGAATGACCGCACTCGCATGAATCTGCACGCTTAACCTCCAGTGATGGGTGATGAGCTTAGGATGACCGCTTTCCCGTCAACCGTCGTCACGCATCACTCTTCACGGTCTTTTCTTCTGTCACCATAGCCGTCACTTCGGCCTCACAAACCAGTTCATCCTCGACAAAAGCCTTGCCCTGCATCTTCCAAAATGGCGCCCGCTTCTTCACGACATCGATCTCAAACCGTAATCGATCACCGGGCACGACCGGCTTTCGAAACTTCGCGCCATCGATACCGGTCAGATACACGACCGGACGCGTCGCATTTCCCATCGACTTAAACGCCAGCAGCGCACCGACTTGCGCCATGGCTTCAAGAATCAACACCCCCGGCATGACCGGGCGTCCGGGGAAATGCCCTTGAAAGAAGGGTTCATTGATCGTCACGTTCTTGATCCCGACGATCCGCTTGTCTGGATCCAACTCCTGCACGCGATCGACCAGAAGAAAGGGATACCGGTGAGGTAAGAGGGCTTGAATTTCGGCTTGTTCCATCACGGACATCGGCAGAACCTCCTCATTGGCAAGATTGGCAAGACGTCACATGACCCTTCCGAGCTTGCTCGTGATCTTTTTAGGGATGGGGGCTGACTGATCTTCCACTGCACGCGTCATCCCAATCCCACACTTCGCGTTCAAGGGCAGCCTGATCGATCCTCGATTGTGCGCGTCCAACGAGGGCCTTCTGAGGCCGCGCGTTGCGCGAGCACAGAAGATCATCAGCCTCCATCCCCTTCTCTTCTACTTATTCTGTCGATCAAACTCCTTCACCAGCTGATCGGTCACATCCAACGCAGGCTGATGATAGAGGACAATCTTGATCGCCGCCTCGCTCCCCTTATCAAGGATCGCGACATAGCCGTTCTTTTCCGCCACGACTTGCGCCGCTGCATGCACTTTCTTCGAGTACTCCGCCACCATCTCACGTTGTTTCTGCTGGATCTCGCGGTTGAAATCTCCTAGCCGTCGCTGGTAGGCCTCCAGCTTGGACTGGAACTGATTTTGTTTCTCCTGCCTCGCGCTATCAGTCAACTTCCCGTCCTGGATCTTCTGTTCCAATTCCTTCAACTCCAGGTCGTCGGCATTGATGATCTTCTGCCTGGTCGAGGAATAGGCCTTGAGCTCTTCCAACGCCCGTTTGCCGGTCTTCGACTGCTCGATCACCACTTGCTGATCCATCACCCCGACTTTGAAGGTCTCAGCCGACAGCCCCGGCACAACCATTGCCAGCCACAATCCCACGGTACCGATCACACAGGCCGCTCTCGTTCGTTCCATCGAGTCCTCCTCCTCTTTACCAGCACCACATCCTATTTCACACTTGGCCGGACACTGAAACCGTCGCTCACCTCACCCGCCAGATCCGAGCGCCCGCTTCAATTATGGTCTCTCAGCATCTCTACCGGCTAGGGATATTCACGGTTAAATTCCTCGATCACGTGACCGGTGATGTCGAGCCCCTCCTCGCTGTATAAGGTAGGGCCGCCCTTCCCCTTATCCATAACGATTTGCAACCCGAGACGCTTCGACACTTTCCCCACGACCAGCTCCACCTTCTCACGGAACCCTTCAAGCACGTCTTTTTGCTTCTCCTGAACCTCCCGGTTCATTTCGCCCGCTTTCTGCTGGTACTCCGCCATCCGGCGCCGGAATAGTTCTTCACGCTCACGTTTCGCAGGCGCACTCAACACGCTGGCCTGCCTCCCAAAATCTTCTTCCATCCGGCGGAGCTCTTTTTCCTCTATCTCGATCAGGGCCTGACGATTCTTGGAGAACGCGCCCAAGGACTCCTTGGCCTTTTTGCCGGCGCTCGTCTCACTCAGGAGACGAGCCGGATCGACGACTCCCACGGTCCCCTCGACCTTCGCCCCGCCTGCAGCACAGCCGGCCATCACAATGAGACCCATGACAAGGCAGGACCGGGACAGCACGGTTTTGAATACATGATCAGCTCGCATTACACCCCATACCTCTCACACATGGTCATACACTGGTCCCCCTTGGATGCTGAAAAAGTCCGCCAGCGGCGTTCTCGCGTCACTCAGAGACTCAACGTACCGAAGCGTACGCCTCGCCTCTTCGCTTGCTGCGGCCTTGCTGGACAGCCTTTTTGAGCATCCTGCGATTATTCAGGCCCCGGCACCATACGGAAAATTTTAGCCACGCTTTCCATATCAACCGATTTCCCCCGGGCCTGCTAGAACAGAGAGCCCATCGTAAACTCGAACACCCCTTCTCGCTCACCTTCACGCGGGCTCAAATTGAGCCCATAGGCCGCCCGCAAGGGGCCGAACGGTGAAATCCATCGCCCTTCGATGCCTGCCGTTTTCCGCAACTTAAACGACACGGACTCGTTGTCGTCGAAGCCCTTTCCATAGTCGAAGAAGATCACCCCGTTCAACTTCGCATCGGAGGAAATCGTAAAGATGAAATCATTATTAAAAATCAGCTCTTTGGTCGCGCCAAGCAACGTCCGACCGGTGGTCACAGGTCCCGCCTGCCCGAACACGAACCCGCGCATGGTATTAATACCTCCAACAAAATACCGTTCGGTCAGAGGAATTGCCTTCCCATTGATGCCCTCTGCCGCACCGTAGCGCGCATGGATTGAGAACCGCGTATCAAACGGGAGCGGGGTGTACTTGATGACATCCAGGGTATATTTATAAAAATCGTTGGATCCCCCCAAATAGGGCGTGCCCAAATCGAAGCCGACGGAGGTGCGCCAACCGGTGCGGGGATCCAAATAATAGTCCCTAGTGTCGCGAGCCAGCGAGGTCCGGAACCCGGTCGTCGTCTGACTTCCGAGCTGGCGGCAGACCATAGGAAATACATCCGGGCAAATCCCCTCTTGCGGATCGCTGAAATTCAACTGCTCCGCAAACAAGCTCACACTGCCTGTGGCGTACTCAGAGAGCCATCGAGAAAACGTCACGCTGGCGCCGGACTTTTTCTCAAAATAGGTCATGTAGTTGGTCATACTGCGGTAAACGTCCAGCTGCATCGACGTCAAGGAATCGTTCAGATAGGGATTGCGAAATGTGATCAACCCTAATGTCCGCTGCTGTCCCAACTGACCGCGGATTCGTCCCATCCAGCCATTCCCGCCGAGGTTCCCCTCCGTAATATCGGCAATCGCGACCAACTTGTCCAAGGTGCTGAATCCACCTCCGATACTGAATTGGCCGGTCGGCTTTTCTTTCACACGAACATTGAGATCCACCTTATCAGGACCGACCTGCGCAGGAAGGATTTCCACTGTCTCGAAGAAATTCAAGTTGTTGAGCCGCTGAAAGCTCCGCTTCAGCGCGGGGGTATCGATCACGTCCTGTTCATCGACGCGGACTTCCCGGCGAATCACATTATCTTTGGTCTTGTCGTTCCCATTGATGTTGATCTGACGGATCCGCATCATCTCCCCCTCCTTGATGGTCAGGGTGATGGTGGCGGTCCGGTCCTCCGGATTCGGCGTCACTGCAGGCGAGACATCGGCAAAGGCATAGCCTTTGCCTCCATAGAGATCGTTCAACCGGGTAATCTCGTCACGAATTTTCTGCCGCTGAAAGATCTCCCCGTCCTTAATCTTGAGCCCCTCGCGCAGCTCCGGATCTTCGAACACCGTATTCCCGCGGAACCCGACTTCGGCCACGGTGAACGGCTCCCCCTCCATCACCGTGTAGGTCACGACGAACCATTTCTTGTCCTCGCTGAGCTCCACCGTCGGCAACCCGACCTGGATGTTCAGATAGCCTTTGTTGAGCAAGATCTCTTTGATCCGCTCGGCGTCGTTATTCATTTCCTCCCGCTTCAACACGCCGGCATCCGAAAGCAGCGACGGCAACTTCAGCTGTGTGAACGGACCGTGCCAGGGCACCCATTCCCGCGTCGCCATCACCTTGAACAGCTCGTCTTTCGTCGCCGCGAACAGGCCGTCAAAGTTGACCTTTTTGACGCGCGCCTTGGTTCCTTCTTTCACGAAAAACGTCAGTCGCTTCCGATCCTCGTCCAAGGTTTGCACGATCGGGGTCACATGGCAATCGAAGTAGCCGTCCTCCTGATAGGCCAAACGAATCTTCTCCGCGCTTTCCTTGGCCTGCGGCTGATCGAGAAAGGCTTGGCTCTTGATCGTGATCTTTTCTTTGAGCTTGTCGTCGCTCAGCTCTTGATTCCCGTCGAAGACGATCTCGGTGATAAACGGTTTCTCGCGGACCAGAAAGGCCAGAGCCACCCCGCCCGCTCCCGGCTCCGTCTCCAGCTGCACGTCTTCGAAGAACCCTGTCTCGTAGAGAATTTTGATTTGGCCCCGGACATTTTCAGGGGTGTAGGGGTCGCCCGGCTTCAAGGTCAACCGTCCGGCAATCGCCGGCAACTCGATCCGCTTGTTGCCCCGGATCTCGATCGTCGTGACTTTCACTCCGGCCTGTTCCGCTGCGACCGCAAACAACGGCAGCGCCCCGCAGGACAAGGTGACGAGTAATAAAACGAGGAACCACCGAGGCCCTGAGGAGCCGTACGTCATCCTCATCGGATCTGAGCCCCGGAGATAGAGAACGATAATAATGACATCATGGATAATCCTAAATTTAGCCGTGACTGCACAGTCATGAACCGACGCTGGTGTCAGCACGGCCTTCATAGGCGCGAGAGTTCTGCGAGCTCCGCGCAAACCCCTCCCTCACCGCAACATGCGTGCGAAACTGCCGGATTATATTGGGCAAGTATTTGAATGTAAAGCAGACCACCTGCGCTCCTGCATTCCTTGACATCCCCTACCCCATCACATAGTATCGATTCATGTCACGCGTCGAAGTCCGCAAAGCCGTGATTCCCGCCGCAGGCCTGGGTACGCGCTTCCTTCCCGCGACGAAAGCATCTCCCAAAGAAATGCTGCCGCTGGTCGATAAACCGCTCATTCAATATGCGGTGGAAGAAGCGGTCGCCTCCGGGATCGAAGACATCATCATCATCACGGGGCGCGGCAAACGCGCGATCGAAGACCATTTCGACCGCTCCGTCGAACTGGAAGAAAACCTCAAGGGCAGCGGCAAAGCGCAGCTCCTGAGCCAGATGCGGCATATCTCCACCCTCGCGAACTTCTGTTACGTCCGTCAGCCGGAAGCATTGGGACTCGGCCATGCGGTCCTCTGCGCCCAACGGCTAATCGGCGACGAACCCTTTGCCGTCATTCTCGGCGACGAAATCATCGATGCCCCCGTGCCAGGCCTCGCGCAACTCATTCATGCCTACAAAAAACGACAGGGCGCGATCCTCGGCGTGCAGGAAGTGCCCCACCACGAAGTCAACCGCTATGGAATTGTGTCGCCCCGAACCATTGCCGCGGGAGTCCATCGGGTCGAGGGCCTCATTGAAAAGCCGTCGCCGGACGAAGCCCCTTCGAATCTCGCTGTCATCGGCCGCTACGTCCTGCCGCCGGAGATTTTCTCCATCCTGCGAAAGACCACGCCCGGCAAAAACGGCGAAATCCAATTAACCGACGCCCTCCGGGAATTGGCCAAGAAATTCCCGATGTATGCTCTGGAGATCCAGGGACAACGGTACGACGCAGGGGACAAGTTGGGGTTTCTCATTGCCACAGTCGAGTTCGCACTCAAGAATCCCTCCCTGGGACCGGACTTCGGCGAGTATCTGCGAAATCGCCTGACGTCTCTCAAGAAGCGCGGCACGACACGATCACGAAAAACCTAGGCGCCGCGCCGCTCATTCACGACTGCACACAACACTGGGACCACACAGATGAACGACTCGATCGAACAAGACTTACAGCCACCGCAAAACGCTGAAATCCCGGACCACCTTCCCCTGTTGCCGGTCCGGGACATCGTAGTCTTCCCCTATATGGTCCTCCCCCTGTTCGTCGGGCGGGACATGTCGATCAAAGCGATTGAAGCCGCCTTAGCCGGCAACCGCATGATATTTCTCGCCACGCAAAAGGCCCTGGACGTCGAAAATCCGACGGCGGACGACATCCATACCGTCGGCACGGTCGGCATCATCATGCGGATGCTGAAACTGCCGGACGAACGCATCAAGGTGCTCGTGCAGGGGATCTCGAAAGCCAAGATCACGGGCTATATCCAGACAGAGCCCTACTACTCCGTGCGGATCAGCAAGTTCCCCGAACAGAAGCCGGTCGGCGCCGCCCTCGAAACCGAAGCCACCATGCGGACAGTAAAGGAACAGATCGAACGGCTCGTGAGCCTCGGGAAGGTCCTGATCCCGGACGTGATGGTCGTCATCGAAAACCTCGAAGACCCTGGCCGGCTCGCCGATATGGTGGCCTCCAACCTCGGGCTCAAAGTCGAGATCACTCAGGCTGTCCTGGAAATCATCGACCCGATCAAGCGCCTCCGGCATGTCAGCGACATCCTCGGCAAAGAGATCGAAGTCCTCTCCATGCAGCAGAAGATTCAAGCGCAGGCCAAAGGGGAGATGGACAAGACCCAGCGCGAATACTTCCTGCGCGAGCAACTCAAAGCCATTCAAAAAGAACTGGGCGAGCTCGACGAGCGGGCGGAGGAAATCACCGAGTTCCGCAAGCGGATCGCCGAATTGAAGATGCCGGAAAAAGTACTGAAAGAAACGGAAAAGCAGCTCAAGCGCCTGGAGAAAATGCACCCGGACACCGCTGAATCCGCGACCGTCCGGACCTACATCGAGTGGATCGTGGAACTGCCCTGGTCCAAACGGTCGAAGGACAACCTCGACCTCAAGGCCGCCTCCAAAGTCCTCAACGAGGACCACTACGATCTGGAGAAGGTGAAGGAGCGCATCCTCGAATATCTGGCCGTGCGGAAACTCAAAGACAAAATGAAGGGCCCGATCCTCTGCTTCGTCGGACCGCCCGGCGTCGGCAAGACTTCGCTCGGCAAATCGATCGCCCGCGCGCTCGGCCGCGAGTTCGTGCGCATTAGTCTCGGCGGCGTCCGCGACGAAGCCGAAATCCGCGGCCATCGCCGCACCTATGTCGGCGCGCTTCCAGGCCGCATCATTCAAGGCATGAAACAAGCCGGCACCAACAATCCGGTCTTCATGCTGGACGAAGTCGACAAGGTCGGCATGGATTTTCGCGGCGACCCCTCCGCGGCCCTGCTCGAAGTGCTCGACCCGGAACAGAACAACTCGTTCACGGACCATTACCTGGGCGTGCCCTTCGACCTGACCGACGTGCTCTTCATTGCCACGGCGAACCTGATCGACCCCATCCTGCCGGCCCTGCGCGACCGGATGGAAGTCATCAGCATCCCCGGCTATACCGAAGAAGAAAAGTTGGGCATCGCCCAGAAATACCTGGTCCCCCGGCAACTGAACGAACATGGCATCACCGAGAAACATGTCCGTATCACCGAACCGGCCGTGCGCCAAATCATCAGCAACTATACGCGTGAAGCCGGCGTCCGGAACCTCGAACGAGAAATCGCCAATGTCATGCGCAAAGTCGCCAAAAAAGTGGCGGAGGGCAAAGGCGTCGGATTCCCCGTCAATCCGGCCAACCTGCACAAATATCTCGGGGTCCCCAAGTTCGTGCCGGAAGAGGAATTACAGATAGACGAAATCGGCGTAGCCACAGGGTTGGCCTGGACTGAGTCAGGCGGCGACGTGCTCTATATCGAAGCCACGGCCATGAAGGGCAAGGGACAATTGACCCTCACAGGCCAGCTGGGCGACGTGATGAAGGAATCGGCGCAGGCCGCCTTGAGCTATGTCCGGTCGCGCGAACGCACCCTCGGCATCAATCCCGATGTCTTCACCACACAGGATCTCCATATCCATGTGCCGGCCGGAGCCATTCCCAAGGACGGACCCTCCGCCGGCATTACCATGGCCACGGCCATTGCCTCGACCCTGTCACAGATCCCGGTGCGCCGCGACTTGGCGATGACCGGCGAGATCACGCTCCGGGGCCGGGTGCTCCCCATCGGGGGATTGAAGGAAAAACTGTTGGCGGCAAAACGGGCCAAGCTCACCACCGTGATCCTGCCGAAGCGGAACAAGAAGGACCTCGACGAGATTCCCAAACACATCTTAAAGGGTATTCACCTCGTCTTTGCGGACACGATGGACGATGTGATGAAGGTGGCGCTCCGACGGGGCCCGAAGCCCAGGCCAGCCGGCAAGCCCCACAAGACGCAACTGCCACAGAAGAAACAGACTGCCCGCGCAAAGATTGGGCGGGCCTCTCGCTCACAGCCGGCACAGGCAACCACCAGGGCCTCGACGCCCCGCTAACATGGCGCCCACAGCCCGTTCGAAGTCCCGCAGCGCGATTCACGAATTCGATCTCATTCGCACGCTCCAGCAACAATATAATCGCAACGATCCCTCGGTGATTCGAGGGATCGGCGACGATGCGGCCATCGTGACCTCAGGAGCCGGCAAATGGAGCCTCCTAACCACCGACCTGTTAGCAGAGGGCATCCATTTCGATCTCCGAACCGCCACGATGACCGATATCGGCTTCCGCGCCGCAGTGGCCAATCTCAGCGACATTGCGGCAATGGGAGGGACGCCTCAGTATCTGCTCGTGTCCCTGGCCATTCCCCGCACCGGCGCCAAACAACATGTGCTTCAACTCTACAAGGGCATGATGACAGCCTGCCGCCCGCATCACGTCACACTCATCGGCGGGGATACTTCTGCCTCAGCCAACGGATGGTTTATCAACATCACGCTGGTCGGAATGGTCCCGCCCCGCAAGGCTCTGCTCCGAAGCGGCGCGCAAGTTGGAGATCTGCTCTACGTGACCGGCACGATCGGCGATGCCTTAGCAGGATTGATGCTCTTGAACGAACAACCCGGCAAGACACGCCGCCCCCGCACGGCAGCGCTCTCGGCCAGACACAGACAGTTTCTGATCAACAGGCACCTGCATCCAACAGCACGTCTCGCGGAAGGCCAATGGCTCAGTACCCATCGCGTCGCAACCGCTGCAATCGATCTGTCGGACGGCCTGTCCGGCGATCTCCGCCATATTTGCGAAGAAAGCCATGTCGGCATGGATCTCGATCTGAATTCGCTCCCGCTCTCTCCTGCCTGCCGCGCCTATGCGGCATCCAGGAAGCTCGACCCATTGGCCCTGGCACTGACCGGAGGCGAAGATTATGAATTGCTCTTTACCCTGTCTCCGCACCACAAGGCCAAGGTTGAGCGGGCCGCCAAGCTTCACCAGTTTCGCATGACCTGCATCGGCGCCATTCGCCCGGCTCGCAACGGCATCCAGGCGATCGACCAGGACGGGACGAAACGTCCGTTACCGAACAGCAGTTACGAGCATTTCAGATAACCAGCGCATCCACCGCAACTATGGCTATGCTCCCCTCATTCCGATCGCTGATAAAACGGGTCCTCCATCTCAAGGAATCACCGCAGCGAACGGCGCTAGCCTTCGCCATGGGAGTCTTCATCGCCTTTTCCCCAACCTATGGCCTCCACACCGTCATGGTGCTCTTCTGCGCCTGGGCCCTGGGTCTGAACTTTCTTGCCCTCATGGTCGGCGCCTCCCTCAATAATCCCTGGACCATCGTCCCGATCCTCGGCGCCACCTATTGGGTGGGCGCGCTCTTGCTCGGCAGATCGGACGGCCCTGCTTTCGATTGGCATGACCTGAGCTTCGGCGCGATCTACGAACAGGTCATGCCCTACGCCGTGCCATTCTTTTTGGGAGGATTGGTCCTGAGTCTCCTCGGTGCCGCGCTCACCTACCCGCTCGCCAACTATTTCCTGACCAAACATCGGCAGCCTCATCCCCCGGACCAGGCAAAGCCATTGCCGCCCCCTCAAGATGTACGCTAAGATCGGATTCATGTCAGACGGTCATCAATCCAATGCTCCCTACGATGGATCGGCGCTGATCGCCGATCCAATCCATCAATATGTCTCCTTCACCGTGCCCTTCTCCGCTGCGGACCAGCACGAGCGGACGGAAAAGGACCTGATCGACTCCCCCTGGGTCCAGCGCCTCCGGTACATCTATCAGCTCCAGAGCGCCAGGTGGGTCTATCCCTCCGCGGAACATACTCGCTTCGTCCATTCGCTCGGCACGATGCATGTGGCAGGCCGTTTTGCGCGCCATCTCTATCCGTTTCTCAAGAAAACGGTGAAAGACATCCCCTCCGCGAACTATGTGGAAGAATTCCTTCGCGTCACCGCCCTCGCGCACGACATCGGCCACGGCCCCTTCTGCCATTTCTTCGACGACAACTATTTGCACGCCTTCGGCGCCAGTCACGAAAAACTCGGGCAGATCATTATCCGCGACCATCTCGGTCCCATCATCCGTAAAATCAGACGCAGTCCCTCCGGCCCCTTCGACAAAGGCGAGGAGCTCAACCCCGACCAGATCGCCCATGTGATCCTCAAGGAAAAAGGCAAAGACAACTCCCGCATTCCCCGATGGATCAACATGCTCCAGCCGGTCATTTCCGGCAGCTATACCGCAGACAACCTCGACTATGTCCTGCGCGACTCCTATATGTGCGGCGTGGCAGTGGGGCCGGTCGATCTCTCCCGACTCATCCACTACACGATCCTCACGGACAAGGGATTCACGATCCATAAGACAGGCCTTCCGGCCCTGCAGATGTTTCTCAACACCCGCATGTATCTCTATTCCAACGTCTACTACCACCGGACTACGCGCGCGATCGACATCCACCTCCGCGACATCTTCGGCGAGACCATGAAGCTCCTCTTTCCCCACGATCCCCGCAAAAAGATGAGCGAATACCTGGCGCTGACGGATTGGTCGCTGCTCGAACAGGTACGGGGATGGAAGACCTCGCGCCATGCCACCGAGCGGCGTCTGGGTGCAGAATGGCAGAGGATTCTCGGGCGCGACGTCAAATGGAAGATGGCCTATAGCGCGGTGCTCAAGGAAAAAGGCCAGGAGCGCGGCATGGACTTTCCCAGCCACAAGCACTTCGAAGAGCAAATTACAAAAGAATTACCGGCGAAGCTGAAAAAAGTGGAATTCCGCGTCGACATGGCGCCGCTTGACCCTCGGCCTGACCCGAAAGACCGGCGCGGCAATCCCCTCTACGTCTACGACCCCAGCACCAAAGTCGTTTCAACCGACCCCTTGGAGGAATTCCTCGACCTGCTGCCCACCCGCCTGGTCCAATTCCGCGTCTATACCCTCGACCATACCTATGACGAAGCCCTCTCGCGAGCCACGGCGACAGTGCTGAACAAGACCCCGTCGAGCCTCGAATCGAACGAGTAGTAGGCTGCTGAAAAAGTCCGCCAGATTCCTGCGCCGTTCGTATCGCGTCGGAAGAAAAGAGCATATGGCATATAGCCAATAGCGTATGGTCAGACATGGAGAGCGGGCGTCTTTGCTATCAGCTATAAGCCATTCGCCAGACGCTCTTCTCCCCCACCAGATACGCTTCACGAACGACGAACAAAGAGACGGACTTTTTGAGTCCTCCGCTAGAATTTCTTCTCGGCCAAGCTTCGGCGGGCACCCCGCTCCTTCGGCAACGTGCGCTCAGCCACCGACACAGCCCTGAATATAGATGAAGGGAGCGGTGAGTATATTAACGCAAAATCAGATACTTGAATCTTCGCGCGAGTCGCCAGCTGAGACCCGGCCTCATGCCATCGTGCGGGATCAGGAATGACTCCCAGCCCATTTACTTCCACTAACAGTTCAGAGCCACCATATTAATGCGCCACTCTGTGATTTTGGTAAAAGTAATAGTCGGAATCGTAATCTCTCTGCTTTTCATTACCAAGGAAGGCATAGAAAAAGTAAATTGATCATCCCTCGTTGGTAATCCGTCGAAGAAAATATCGTAGGTTTTTCCGGAAAGCATCCTAAGACCATCTTCAAATTGAACAACGCGTGTATTGTTCAATCTGTCTGCATGGTGTTCAGTTTCAATAACTCTCTTAGGCGCGATTGCCTGAGCACCGCTTTTCGAGCTAACGACAAACTGCCCACCTCCAAACGATAGCTCATTTCCTCTGATCCCGTAGACGATTAGCGATAGACCATCTGACCCCGGACGCATGCTGGCGGCCATATTGATATTGTCCAGTTGAATGTTGATTGTTCCACGAGGCCCCAATTGTTGATGACATTCGTTCGGCACAGTTGTCCCGGTCGAAGCCGTGGGCGTAAAATATGTCTCCCTCAAGGGGTAGCAACTTGACAAAAATATACAGCCGCTCACTATCGCAAGCCACGATATATATTCTACCCCCACATGTTTACCTAGACTTAGTATACTCAAACAGCTCTCTCCATATCAGCCCTCATTAACTTACCGGACTCTTATCTGCGTAAGCAAAGGGGCAGTCAACGAGAACGTTTGCCCATCAACAGTGAGTTGGTTAATTCCTGCCGCTACCGTCAACCCATACATGGGCAGCATTGTGGGAATGTTCGTGAGAACATTCATCCCGAGATGGCTTGAGTCAGTTAAAAAGTCATGTCCGCCCCCCATGGCGTTCACAAATGGAAGCATCCCTGCGGCTCTCATCAACGTTGAGCCTTCGTTGCAACAAAAACTTTGCTGTGCCGCTTGGAGAGCTTGCTCTGTAGGGTTTGAAACTCCGACATTATCCAAAAACTGTTTGGCGGAAGGGTCACCTACCCCTTTCACTTCATTGCCCGTTCCTGGACCTGGGTTAACCCCTGCAAATCCCGTCAATGCAGTGTATGCCTCAAAGGCAGTGGCTGTTCCAAATCCAATGGCAAAGCCGATTCCAAAGTTTCCTCCTCGAATGGCCGAGGTCACTCCTCCCGTCACACCTCGTCCCATTAACGTCAAAAACGAATCCTGACTCAATCCTACTGCTCCTCCGAGTGCTCCTCCAGCTGCTCCCGCAAGAATCGATGTTCCCCAATTGACGTGATTGCCTGACAATGCCGATCCAGTAGAGCCGACCACGCCTCCGACAGCTCCTCCGACTGCGCCACCAATCACCGCTCCAGCGAATACACTACCGGTCAAGCTGGCAAACGCCGGCGCCGCAGCTCCTCCTGTATAGATCGAGGCTACCACTGCAGCAGTTGCAATGGCGTAAGGACGCGTGGTTTTGTCGAGAAATGCCATTGCGCCAGGCGCAAATGCCCACCCAACGCCGCGCACGATGGGATTTCCGAGGAACTTGCTGAACTTGAATTTATGCCCGGTCGGATCGATATAGAGCAGTGGATTGTTCCGCACATAACTGTACCGGTTATAACTTTGCGGATCGCTTGCATGCGGCACGATGGTATCCGCTGAGATGAACCGGCCCAGCGTCGGGTCATAGTACCGGGCTTCGTAGTAATAGAGGCCGGTGCTGACATCGAGTTCTTTGCCCGTGTACTTGTAGGGGACATCAATGACGGGGTTGCTGGAACTCTCGTTCCTGTTGGTCCCGCCGTAGGGGTAGTAGGTGATCGTCTGCACCTTGTTACCCGCTGCGTCGGTAATCACACTGCTGGAGCCCAGATGATCTCCATGCCAGTAGTTAACGGCACCGTTGCTGGCGATGGTCGCAATGCGGGTGCTCCCAGTCCAGATAAAGCGCGTGCAGTTCGTGTTGTCGCACTCGTAGAGCTTGCTGATATAGCGCGTCGTGGTGCTGCCGACGATCTTCTTCACTCGGCCCCCATCCCCGTCATAGACGAACGTCGTGATGGTCTCGCCTTGAGTGAT